>JAWOBD010000089.1:0-12254 GCA_046498175.1 Dehalococcoidales bacterium
GCAACGCCTCCATACCGCGGCGTATCCTGGGAGTGGAGATCGCCTGCGGAGCGCTCTTTGCCTACCTCTTCACCCAGTACGGCCCGGGCGCGGAAATGGCCGTAATCGCCTCCTACTGCTGCCTCTTCATAGTACTTATGTTTATCGATTTCGAAAAGGGCCTAATCCTGAACCGGATAGTCTACCCCGCCATGGTGGCCGCACTGCTTGTGAGCATCTTTCTTCCCAACTTATATATCGTTCCCGGTATCAAGTACTCGGGAATGGGCGGCGGCATCGGCTTCGGCATCGCACTGCTGGTAGCCCTGCTCTCACGTGGGGGGATGGGCTTCGGCGATGTGAAGATGGCAGCCCTGATGGGCTTCGTCACCGGTTACCCGAGAATCTTTTTTACCCTGATTCTGGCCGCCATCATCGGAGGTATAATAGCCGTAGCGCTCCTGGCCAGCAGAAAGAAAAAGCGCAAGGAGGGAATCCCTTTCGGCCCGGCCCTCTCGGCGGCCACCATTATTACCCTCCTCTGGGGTAGCCCCATCCTGACCTGGTACCTGGGGCTCTTCTAGCTCACCTTCCTGTTTCCTCGCCAACCCGGTAAACCACTTGACACGTATAGTATAATAGGGTTAATACTATAGTACGGTATTCCGCTACTGTACCGGGTAATGGTAAAATGGAACATCGAAGGTCAAGTATTGAAGTAATAGCCGATATGCTCAGGCTGGGAGAAGCCGGCAAGACGGAAATAATGTACAGCGCCAATATGAGCTACTTCCAGCTCAAGAAGTACCTCAATTTCCTTCTTGAGCTGAACCTGATCGACCGGGTGACGGTGGGAAATCCCGTCGTAACCTACCGTGTAACACGTAAAGGGCTCAAGCTGCTCGAGCATATCGACAACATCCTGGAAATCCTGGAGTTCAAAGAGAAAGACATCTTTCAGTAATACCGAAAAAGGAGCTATTCTATGTCGTCTGAAAAAAGAATGCTGATTCTACCTGCGGATCTGGTCAAGAAAATCGATAACAACCGCGGTGATATGAGTCAGGCGGATTTCATCTCTTTCCTCATCGATGGTCAGCTGAAAGAGGCAAACGGTGAAGAAAAACAAACCGGCAAGGAAGAAAAGTACGTAACCAGGGAAGAGCTTCGCTCCATAGAACAGGACATCAAGACACTGCTGCGCAGCTTCATCGACTTCTTCGTCAATTACGGCCTGGAGATTGGCAAGAAATCACCCAGGGCCGAGTTCGAAGAGCTGGTCAACAAGCTGCAGGGGCTGGAAAAGGACCTGAATTCGTCAGACAACGACAACGAGAAAAAGGCGACCATAAAGTGGAAGTAACCGGCTAAAAAGGAATAGCTCCGTCAAAAAAGCGGGTTTCAAAAACCCTCTCCTTGAACAAGGAGAGGGTTTTTTTATTGGTTTCAGGTTCAATAGAACATTGTTCTAGAACAGGATACCTTCCCATCTATACGATTGTCTGCAATAGTAATCAGTACAGACATTAAAAAGGGAAGGGACAATGCTCTACATAGGCCTGGGAATAACCGGATTCATATTGATACACCTCTTCGACCTGGTCTCGCTAAAGCGAATACGCCGGGTGAAACCGGTAGTATGGATATCGGGAAGCGGCCTGATAATTTATGCCGTTATTATGATATGCCTCTCGGCAGATAAAATAACAGTGCCGCCGTGGCTCATCTGGCTGGGCTGGGGAATGCTGGCATTTTCCCTGCCGCTATTGATACACTCGCTTTTCATCGGAATTCCCTTCCGCAAGACATACCTGAAAGCCGGTACCGGCGACAGGCTGATAACCACCGGCCCCTATTCCCTCACCCGCCACCCGGGAGTAATCTGGTTTACCATCATGATGCTCTCCCTGATACCGGTATCGAATTCCAGGCTGATGCTAATCGCCGCGCCAGTCTTTATCGGTCTCGATATCCTGCTCATATTTATCCAGGACCGTTATATTTTCGGCAGGATGTTTGAAGGCTACGAGAAATACCGCCACCGGACACCGATGTTAATTCCCAACCGCAGGAGCATAAACACCTTCCTGCGATCGCTGAAGAAAGCGGAATCAAATTAAGGAATCACGGAGGTTGAACAATGAGTAAGGAAGCAGAGATGATAGTACAGGGCAAAAACGACGAGCTATGGCAGCGTTGCTGCGGGTTTATAGACCTGAGCCTTCAGGAATGTATGACCATCCAGCGGCGGCTTCTGCTGGAACAGATCGGCCTTCTGAAAAAGTGCCGGCTGGGCAACAGCATTATGAAGCGGGCCAACCCTTCTACCGTAGAGGAGTTCCGGGAAGAAGTGCCACTGACAACCTATGCCGACTACGAGCCCTTCCTTCTCACCAAGAACGAAAACGCCCTGCCGGCCAAACCACTCTTCTGGCAGCATACCTCGGGCAGGTCCGGTGAATACGCCTTCAAGTGGGCACCCATTACCAGCCGCCAGTTCGAGGAGGTGAGGTCGCTGCTGTTTGCCTGCCTCGCCTTCGCGAGCTGCAATGAAAAGGGCGAAATCGCCTACCGCAGGAACGACAAGTTTCTCTATGCGCTGGCCCCACCACCATACACCACCGGTTCCCTGATACACTATGCGCCCAACGAGGTATTCGATTTTCTGCCGCCGGTCAAGTCAGTGGAGGGCATGTCCTTCGAGGACAGGATACGCCTGGGCTTTCAGCTCGCGCTATCGGAGGGAGTGGACCTTTTCTTCGCCCTTTCCAGCGTGATAGTAGCTCTCGGTGAAAAGTTCAGCGAGGGAAACGGCAACATCGACCTGAAGCCCCTTATGAGGAGACCGAAAACACTTTTCCGTCTGCTCAAGGGTCTATTGAAAAGCAAGATAGCAAGACGGCCGATGCTGCCCCGTGACGTCTGGAAACTAAAGGGGTTGATAGGCGCCGGCTCGGACAGCTCCGTGTTCCGGGAAAGAATCAAGGAGATGTGGGGCAGATACCCCCTTGACGTCTACGGCGGCACCGAGGGCATCATAATGGCAATCCAGACATGGGACTACCAGGGATTGAGCTTCGTACCCCAGAGCAACTTCTTCGAGTTCATCCCCGAAGAGGAAAGCCTGAAGGCCAAGGCAGACCCCTACTACCGGCCGGAAACGGTGCTCCTGGATGAGGTCAAAGCAGGCCAGAACTACGAACTGGTTATCACCAGCTTTCATGGTGGACCCTTCGTCCGCTACAAGCTCGGCGATATGATTCACATCACCTCGCTGCGCAACGAAAAGCTGGATATCGATATCCCCCAGATGGAATTCCGTTCCCGCGTCGATGACATGATCGATATCGCCGGCTTCACCCGGCTCACCGAAAAGGTTATCTGGCAGGCGATAGAGAATACCGGCATCGACTACGAGGACTGGACAATACGCAAGGAACTGAGAGATAAGCCCGTACTGCACCTGTACATGGAGCTCAGAGAGGACGGGTACCGCTCCGATGAAGAGGTCGCCTCATCCGTTCACGAGGAGCTGAAAAAACTGGACGGCCCCTATGCGGACCTGGAGACCTTCATCGGCCTGAGGCCCCTGGAGGTAACGCTGCTACCGGAAAACAGTTTCAAAAGCTATATGCTGAGACAGCAGGCTGCCGGTGCCGACCTGGCCCACCTCAAACCTCCCCATATCAACCTGTCCGATAGCGTTATCGATTCACTGGTTCAGGGACCCGCGGCAGCTCCCGTATCCGAAGAAGCCGAATATGAAGAAATGGTTAAAAAATACCAGCGCGAGAGCAGGAGCCGCAGGCGTCAGCGTAAAGCGGAAACAACAAAAATCAACCGGTGATATTAGCAGTCCTGCAGCTATTAACAAGTATATAAAGAAGAGGTAATCAGGATGAACAACAGCATAAACAGGAAATACAATCGTGTTGTCGTCACCGGCCTGGGGATGATAAGCCCGGTAGGACTTACCACCGAAGAGTCCTGGCAGGCAATGATTTCCGGCAAGTCCGGCATCGGCAGCATCACCAGTTTCGATACCGACGGATTCAAAACCAGATATGCCGCCGAGGTCAGAGGATTTGACCCTGTGGAGTATGTCAGCCCCAAGGAAGCAGGGCGTATGGACCGCTTTACCCAGTTTGCCGTAGCGGCCAGCCTCCAGGCCGCAGAATCATCTCGCCTGCAGCTCAACAACGGGGATGCCGAAGAAACCGGTGTTATCATCGGCGACAGTATCTGCGGACTTCTCCAGATATGTACCCAGTTCAGGGTGCTCGACGAACTTGGCCCCGACCGGGTCAGCCCGGTACTCGCCCCGACAATGTCCGGAGATGCCGCACCGGTGCAGGTGTCACTTACCCTGGGAACCAGGGGAATAAACTATTCTCCATCATCAGCATGCTCCAGTGGCACCGATGCCATCGGCCAGGCATACCAGATAATCAGGGGAGGAGGCGCCCGCGTTATGATAACCGGCGGCGCCGAGGCACCGATAATGCCCATTATCCTGGCCGCGTTCAACTCGTGCCGGGCCTTATCAACCAAAAACAACGGCCCGGAGACCGCCTGCTGTCCTTTCGATGCTGGACGGGACGGATTTGTCCTCGGTGAAGGCGCGGCCATTATGGTACTGGAGGAAGAACACTATGCCCTGAACAGAGGCGTCCCCATTCTGGCAGAAGTGATCGGCTACGGTGCCACCAGCGATGCCTTCCACCTCACTCAGCCATCGCCCGAGGGTGAAGGCGCGGCCCGCGCCATGAGACTGGCAATGCAAAACGCAGCCGTTGAACCCGGCGAAATCGACTATATCAATGCGCACGGTACGGCAACGATGCTCAATGACCGTGCCGAAACAAGGGCGATGAAAAGCGTACTCGGTGAACATGCCTACCGCATCCCGGTCTCCGGCAGCAAGTCAATGACCGGCCACCTCCTGGGAGCCTCCGGAAGCCTCGAAGCCCTGATATGCGTGCTCGCCATCAATAACGGGGTTATACCGCCGACCATAAACCTCACCCAGCCCGACCCGGAGTGCGACCTCGACTACATTCCGGGCGAAGCCCGCAAAGCCGGGGTAGAAACGGCGGTATCGAATTCCTTCGGGTTCGGAGGCCACAACTCAACGCTGATCTTTCGCCGGTACAAGGAATAAAGGGTTCACACCTTACCAGAATTCAACGGAATTGGCAAATCCTGTAACAACCTCATTGACAATCCCGGTACCATAGGGCATAATTTTTAACAATAACTTATTATGCTGGTCCATAAGACCGCTATCACCGGCGAGGGATTGTCAATTGAGCATATGGACTGCAATACCCCTGGTAAGCTTTGTAGCATTTACCATTCTGGCCATTCTGGCTCTAAGGCAGGACGGGACACGAGTAAACCGGGCCTTCGCCCGGTTTCTTGTTGCATCCGGCGCCTGGAGCTTTACCTCCTTCATGCTGCACCTGAACCTTTACCCGGAGTATGCCCTGCTGTGGAACGAACTCCTGGTAGCCGCCCTGGTCTGGACAGTGGTCAGCTATTTCCACTTTGTGCGAACCTACGACAACAGGTCCAGCGGTATAGGCACATATCTGGGTTATATCGCGGTATTCGCTGTTCTAGCGCTCGGCTTAAACGGTTACATCGTCAAGTATGCCTACGTAATTAACGGGGTCCTCTACCATGACCTCGGCCTTTCTATCTACATCGTAGGGGCCATCAGCGCCGTCTTCCTTATCAGCTCGATGTTCACTCTGGCCAGACACTACCAGAGATCTCCTGACCCCAACGACCGCAACCGCACGTTATATCTCTTGATGGGTTCAGGAATAGTTACCATAACCAGTTATATTACCAACCTGACGCCGCCGATAGCCGGGCTATCCATCGACCATATCGGCAACCTCACCAACGCATCGATAATAACCTACGCCATTATGCGCTACCAGCTACTTAACATAAGGTTTGTAGCCAAGCGGGTGTTAGGCTACAGCATAGTCGCAACCTCTATCGGTGGAATATGCGCCGGCTCGCTTTATCTCTGGCAGACTATCTTCCCAACGGATACAACATGGGTACTTGTTCTGCGCGTTACCGCGCTGGTTATTCTCCTGACTTTAATAGCAAGACCGATGATGCACCGGCTGGAAGACAGACTGGACCGCGTTTTTCACCGTAAAAATTACAAACCACGCCGCGAGGTACTCGACTTCAGCAAGAGAATGGGCAGCGTTATCAACCTGGGAGAGCTGGCCGAGGAAATGCTGAGCACGATAACCAGAGCGCTGCACCTCGATCAGGCCAGGTTGATGATACAGGACTTCAACAGCGGGGATTTCATATCCAGATTCATCTATCCAGGTTCAGAGGGCGAGACGGACGATATCAGTTTCAAAATAGATAACCCCATCGTAACATGGCTGCACCAGGAAAACGAACCACTTAACTTGGCACCCATAGAAAACATACCCAAGTTCAAGGGGTTATGGGAGGTCGAAAAAAGGCAGGTGGTAAAATCCGGCCTGGGAGTGCTCTGTCCCATCAAGAACCAGGGCAGATTGATCGGCATACTTGCGCTGGGTAAAAAGGAGTCCGGGGCCATCTACTCCCATGAAGACCTGGAACTGGCTATGAACATGGCCGAGCAGACCGGCGCCATCATCAATAACGCCCAGCTATACTCCCAGGCAGTGGTAATGGCCAACACCGACGGCCTCACCAAGCTATACAACCACCGCCAGTTCCACGAGCGCATCGACCAGGAGATTGCCCGCGGCTCCCGCTATGGCACCACCTTCTCCCTGATAATGCTGGATATAGACCTTTTCAAGGCGTACAACGATATCCACGGCCACCTGGCCGGAGACGAAATCCTGCGCCGTATTTCGATGTCCATCGTATCATCGATTCGAAGCCTGGACACCGCCTTTCGCTACGGCGGAGAAGAATTCGCCATCATCCTGCCCGAGGCCAAGCTGAAGGACGCCTATAAGGTTGCGGAAAGAATCAGAAAGACGATAGCATCCAAGACCAGCTCGAGGGCCACACCGATAACCGCCAGCCTGGGTATTGGGTGCTGGCCAATCGACGGCGTCACCAAGACGGAAATAATCTCCCGGGCAGATGCGGCACTCTACCGGGCCAAGAAATCGGGGAGGAACCGAACCTGCCTTTCCTCAGAGATAAGCGATTCCGAAACCCTGCCCGTAAGCAGCGATGAAGAGGTACAATCAAGGGCGCTGAGCATCATCTACGCCCTGGCAGCTACCGTCGATGCCAAGGATCACTATACCTACGGCCATTCGAAAAAGGTAAGTGAATATGCGGTGGCCCTGGCCGATAAACTGGGACTGTCCAAAGACATCATCGACACCATCCGCGCCGCCGGACTGTTGCACGATGTAGGTAAAATAGCTATTCCAGACGCCACGCTCAACAAAAAGGAGGCTCTCAACTCCGAGGAGTGGGAAATCATACGCGCCCATCCCAGGCTGGGGATAGAGATACTGAGACATGTCATCGACCTGGTAAACTGCATACCGGTTATCCTGCACCACCACGAGCGCTATGATGGTTCCGGCTACCCCAACGGGCTCAAGGGCGAAAATATACCGCTTGAATCCCGTATCCTGGCCATTGCCGATGCCTTCGACGCTATAACCTCCCCGAGGCCATACCGGAAGCAACTATCGATATCGGATGCTCTAAAGGAACTGAGGCACTGCGCGGGAACACAATTTGACCCCCGCCTGGTGGAAATATTCTGCAAGATAATCGAGGCAACGCCATCAAAAAGCCTGGAGAGAAGATAGAGCAACATACGACGAGGTGAGGAATAGATACTTTCTGGGGGTTTACCCCAGCGCATACATATTGTAAATTATTAAGACAGGAAATAAATGCATCGTAAATCGATGGGGATGGTACCATGCAAGAAGAACAAATAGCAGAGTTACTCAAACTCACTGTTGATAAAAAAGCCTCGGACCTGCACCTGAGGATCCCCAGCCCTCCGGTTCTGCGTATTGACGGAGCACTGGTTATACAGGAAGATCTGCCCCCGGTTACCGCACAGGATATCGAGATGGTATTCCAGTATATCACCACTCCGGAACAGAGAAACACCTTCTTCAATGAACTGGAGCTGGACTTCGCCTACAGCATCCACGGGCTGGCCCGGTTCCGGGTCAGTGTTATGAAGCAGCGAAATACTATAAGTATCGCCTTCCGTACAGTACCTTTCGAGGTGATGACCATTGATGGCCTGGGACTACCGCAGATATGCAAGGAGCTTGTTCTCAAGCCCAGAGGACTTATCCTGGTAACCGGACCAACAGGCAGCGGAAAGTCGACAACAATGGCAGCGATGGTTGACTATCTCAACGACCACGAGAGCCGCAACGTGATTACCATCGAAGAGCCGATCGAGTACCTGCACCGCAATAAAAAGTGCCTTATCGCCCAGAGAGACCTGGGGGACGATACACGTTCGTTCTCCAGTGCCCTGGTTCACGCTCTGCGTCACGATCCGGACGTAATAGTGGTCGGGGAGATGCGCGATCTGGAAACCATCAGCACAGCCATACGGGCCGCGGAAACCGGCCACCTGGTACTGGGCACACTTCATACCACCGATGCCCCCCAGACCGTCGACCGAATCATAGACATATTCCCGCACGGTCAGCAGCAACAGATAAGGTTGCAGCTATCGCAGGTTATGGAAGGTATACTATCACAGACCCTGCTGCCACGCATCGGGGGAGGCAGAGTTGGCGCCTTCGAGATTATGACCACTACCTCCGCCGTAAGGAACCTCATTAGAGAGCAAAAGACTTTCGAGCTACACAGCATTATGCAGCTAAACGCCAAAGACGGCATGCAGACCCTGGACCAGGCCCTGGCCAACCTGCTTAAACAGGGAATCATCACCAAGGATGACGCCCTGATGAAAAGCAGCAGCCCTGAGAGACTCAACCGGCTACTACAGTTCCCCCAGAGCCGGGCCGCGGTTTGAATATCAACACTAGAATTATGACTTGCGATCTCTCGAATCTCCACCGGAGCAAGGTAAAACGATAATTTAAGAGCGCTGCCGTTATTCCACGGAAGCAATATAGTGATAGTGGGGCTGGCCGCCACGCACCAGTTCCACCTGCAAGCCGGGATAACGCTTTCCCAATTCGCTTATGAAGTCCACCACATCCGCCTTTTCGTCATTGCCACGGTAGTATATGGTAACTATCTCGACATCATCCATTTTCATTCCGGCAAGCACATTATTCAGGGCATCTATAGGACTTTCCCCGGTAGCAACCAGTTCACCATCGAGGAAACCGATTGGTTGCTTTCTCTTAATATGCAGGCCACTTATCCGGGCCGGCCGGGCTGACTCGGTCACCGCAATCGACCTCACTGCCGACAGTGCCTTATTCATAGCAGCGATATTGGTCTCCAGGTCGAGTCCAGCATTAAAAGCGAGCAGGGCAGCTATTCCCTGAGGTATTGTGGTGGTAGGCAGCACCTTGACAGTCTTATCGGTAAGGGAACGTACCTGCCTGGCAGCCGGAATTACATTCTTGTTGTTGGGTAAAATAATGGCATTATCGGATGCAACAGGCTTGATCGCCTGGAGTATATCCCTGGTGCTGGGATTCATGGTGCGGCCACCGGGAACCACCAGCGCTCCCAGGCTGGAGAAAACATCGGCAATTCCGTCTCCGGACACAACCGCCGCTACAACGGTATCCGCCACTTCCTCCGGCTCTTTCTCTTTGTGCATCTCGACAAACTCTTCATGCTGCTCATCCATATTCTGAATACTTACCTGATGCACGGTACCCATAGAGGTGGCCATGTGGATGATATTACCGGGGTCAAGGGTATGAATGTGTACCCTGATGGTAGACTGGTCACCAACTACAATCAGGGACTCGCCCTTCTTCTTCAGTTTAACCTTCAGTTTCTCAGGGGAAAGCTCCTGGCCCCTGATGATGAAAGAGGTACAGTAACCATAGGGATTTTCATCCGCCTCTATCATCTGAGGGGTCTTGGCCAGTTGCGGTAAATCACTTATAATTATTCCCGGTTTGGCCTCTCGGTAATCATCAACCTCACCGCCAAGGTAATGAAGGGCCCCCTCCAGTATGGTATGGAACCCCTGTCCGCCAGCATCTACGACACCGGCCTCCCTCAATACAGAAAGCAGCCTGGGCGTGTTGGACACAGAATCCCTGGCCCTGTTAACCGCCGCCTCCATAACGGCAACCATATTATCATTACCACTATCGGCTTCAGCCTTGGCCGCCGATGCCGCATCCTTGACCACGGTAAGAATAGTACCCTCCACGGGATTGGCTATCCCGTTATAAGCCTCTTCGGATGCCCTCACCAGAGCCTCAGCCAGGTCCCGGGCAGAACAGTGGTCCTTTCCATCAAGTCCCTTGGCAATGCCATTCCATATCTGCGACAGTATAACCCCGCTGTTACCCCTGGCTCCCATCAGTGCCCCTTTGGCAACAGCCTGTGCTACCGCCGAGGTGCTGTTGTCGGGAGCACGATAGGCCTCCTCAAGGGTAGAGCGCATGGTAAGAAGCATATTTGTACCGGTATCGCCATCGGGAACGGGGAAAACGTTAAGGGCATCGATATCTGCAGCGTTCTTCTCCAGCCAGTCCGTAGCCACCACCACCATATCCCTCAGCTCTTTCCCGCTAAGGAAATCAACCCGCTTTGTATCGGTCTCTCCTTCACGCTGCACAACCATTACTGAAACAAATACTCCAAAAATACTCTCACTGTTGCCAATCTGACCGAAGCTGTGATAACATTATGATATCATTATATCTCGATATTGACCAGCACCGAAGAATTTTACAATAACAAAACTCAACAGTAAAGTAACCTGAAGGGATTGTCATATAGAATATGAAATGTGATTTATGCGGGAAATCGCCTCAGTTCGGACACAACGTCAGCCATTCCAAGCATCATACCAACCGGAGGTGGATGCCGAATATACATCCGGCCAATGTTATGGTAGACGGGAAGCAGAAGAAAATGAATCTGTGCACCCGCTGCCTGCGAAGCCAGCATAAAGTTGCCAGGAGCATCTAGACCCCTTGCTGAAAATTACCGCTGGTTGCCGTTTTTTGCTTATAGATGAATCGCCAGATCTGGCGGGGTGTAATCAGGAGACGACTTTTCCACAGCCTCTCTTCTCACAAGGAGAGAGGCTTCATTTAGCAGCCGCCAAAATGGATAGTTCGATAAATGGGTAGCAGCATGGATAACGACACTTCGGGAAATAAAATTGATAAACTCGAGATTATGCGTCATTCGGCAGCTCACGTAATGGCCGAAGCCGTTCAGTCAATATTCCCGGATGCCAAGCTTGGTATCGGCCCTTCAATCAAAGATGGTTTCTACTATGACTTTGATCTGCCCCGCTCGCTTACCCCGGATGACCTTCCAATAATAGAAGCCAGAATGAAGGAACTTGTCAAAGCCGACCAACCATTCCTCCAGGAAGATGTACTCAGGGAAGAGGCAAAACGGATAATGGCAGACCAGCCCTACAAAATGGAGCTTATCGATGAGATTGGCGACGATGTTGTTTCACTATATCGCCAGGGTAACTTCGTTGACCTCTGCCGTGGCCCCCACGTAAATTCCACCGGAGAAATCAAGGCATTCAAGCTGGTCAGTATTGCCGGGGCCTACTGGCATGGCGATGAGCGCCAGCCCATGCTACAGAGAATATACGGAGTAGCCTTTGCCAGTGAAAAGGAGCTATCCGATTACCTGACCAGAATCGAGGAAGCAGAAAAGCGCAACCACCGGAAGCTGGGCAGGGAGCTTGACCTCTTCAGTATTCAGGAGGAAGCAGGGCCGGGACTGGTGCTCTGGCACCCCCGGGGAGCTATAGTGCGACGCGCTATCGAGGACTTCTGGAAGGATGAGCACATCAAGCGTGGCTATGAAATGGTATATACTCCCCACATCGCAAGGTCAGACCTCTGGAAAACCAGCGGCCACTGGGAGTTCTACCGCGAGCACCTGTACAGCCCGATGGATATAGAAGGGCAGGAATATATCCTCAAGCCGATGAACTGCCTGGGACATATCCTGATATACAAAACAAAGAGGCGCAGTTACCAGGAACTACCCATACGCTATGCAGAACTCGGGACCGTATACCGCTACGAGCGTTCTGGTGTCCTGCACGGCCTGGCGAGGGTGCGGGGCTTTACCCAGGATGACGCCCATATCTTCTGCAC
>JAWOBD010000062.1:0-11863 GCA_046498175.1 Dehalococcoidales bacterium
AGGCAAAGGTGGATTATTCCCGGAATACGGTCCTGATAGACGGGCATCTCACCCGGGTCAAGGCATATCCGATATCAATTGATACCGCGGGAATCAGAAAGCTGGTTTCATCAAGCAGGCTACAGGATTACGAGAAAAAGCTGACCGGGCTATGTGGCAAACAGACAATAATACGGGTTGACAGAGCCGAACCGAGTAAGAATATCATTCGTGGTTTCAAGGCATTTGACAGGCTTTTGGAACGCCATCCTCAGTTACGGGGGCAGGTAAGGTTTATTGCCTTTCTCGTCCCTACCCGTACTCACCTGAGGCCGTACCGCCGTTATATGGAAGAGACCATACAGCTGATAAAAGCAATAAATAGCCGGTACGCGACAAGTGATTGGTATCCCATTGATTTTTTTTACGAGAATAACTATATTCAGGCTCTGGCAGGTATGAGGCTCTATGATGTTTTGCTGGTTAACGCTGTCATTGACGGAATGAATCTGGTGGCCAAGGAGGGCCCCACGGTAAACGACCGTGACGGGGTCCTTGTTCTTTCCGAATCGGTTGGTGCTTGTGAGCAACTGGCCGAGCATGCCCTGACCGTGGCACCCGCTGATCTGGAGGGAACGATGGATGCCCTTTACTCTGCCCTCGTAATGTCACCGAAAGAGAAGAAGAGTCGGGCTCAGGCTCTGAAGCGATCCATCGATAAAGAAGACATACACAACTGGCTCATGTGCCTGCTCGGAGATGCGGCTGGCCTTATTGAAGGCCGGTCTCAGTCATCCACCTGAGAAAGCGCTCGACATCGCCTACTTCTTCCAGTATGAAATCTGCTTCTGCACTGATCTCCTCCGGAGTACCAGGCCCGGTGATGCCGATAGCAATTCCCTGGAAATGCCAGTCAGTGACGAGTGTGTGTATGGCGCGGAAGGCGTCGATGTCCGTATAGTCATCGCCAAAGTATATGCAACCCCGCAACCGGTATTCTCTTATCAGGTCGACAGTGGCGCTGCCCTTATCGGCGTTTATCATTGGAATCAGGCTCAGTGACCTCTTCCCCCTGATGATTCTCAGGCTTTGGGCGGTGGTGGAGGCTTGCAGGATTTTCAGGATTTTTTGCTCCATCTGCTCTGGCTTTGGCGCAAGGCGGTAGTGAATGGTGGCTGTTATCCCCTTGTTCTCGAAAATGATGCCCTCTTTCGGGAGTAGCAAATCCAGTTCTGCCAGTATTTCCTCGATAACATTTGGGTAATCCATGCTGCTGGCATGAAATTCTGGCTCACCCTCTCTCCAGCGCTCCAGACCGTGGTTGCCAATGTACAGTATACCGTCTACCCCTATCATTTCCCTGATCTGGCTTACCGGTCTTCCCGAGATAGCGGCTACCAGCGCGAGGTGGTCTGATAACATGGAAAGGTAATCGCGGCATAGCTGAGACACTTTGGCCTGCTCCGGGGTAGGTGCAGTCTCACTGATGGTGCCGTCAAAATCAGTGATTAGCCCGAAAGGTCGTCTCTCGAGAATTCTCTGAATGAAGTCCAGATGGTCAAACGCATACCGCACAGCATAAAATTTAGCAGGGAACCGGTTCCGAGTCAATGTTGCAACCTGGATGGCTATTATGCGATTAAACCAGTTCGCTGAACTCGACAAATCGCTTGAGATAGGATAGAGTGTTACACGAGAAAATGAAAGCAAACGGGTTTGGTCCGCCAGTAATAGCTATAGACCTGGGTGGCACCAAAATAGCTGCCGGGGTAGTTTCCGGTGATCTTAAAATACTGGCAAGGGAAAATGGCTATACCGATGCTGGTAGTGGGGTTGATGCTGTAGTCGAGCGGATAGTCGGGCTTTGCCGCAGACTGGCCGAGCGCCTGGTAATGAATATGTCCCAGATGGGTGGAGTCAGTATCGCTGCCTGTGGGGCAATAGAACCGGCGAGGGGTTTGGTGGTCTTTTCTCCTAACCTTCCGGGGTGGTGCAATATTCCGTTGCGGGATATGGTTGCCGAAAGACTGGGCGCCGGGGCTATGCTTATCAACGATGCCAATGCGGCTGCCCTGGGAGAACTACACCTCGGTGCGGGTCGTGGCAAAAAGGAGATGATATATCTTTCGCTGGGCACCGGAATAGGCGGGGCGATTATAATCGATGGGAAGCTGTATACGGGTTCGGCTGGAAGTGCCGGGGAGGTTGGCCATATGACCCTAAATACCGGCGGGCGGAGATGTAATTGTGGCAATACCGGCTGTCTGGAAACGCTCGCTTCCGGAACTGCTATTGCCAGGGATGCTATTGATCGTATCGCCGGTGGTGCCTGTTCTTCCCTTACTAAAATGGTTGGTGGGAGACTGGAAAATATCGACGCGGAGAAGGTAGCTATCGCGGCTCGGACAGGAGACCCGGTAGCTCTGGATGTCATCCACCAGGCTGCTTTCTATCTGGGATTGGGGATGGTTAATCTGGTCAATATTTTCAACCCAGAGGTGATAGTGGTGGGGGGGGGAGTGGCCGGGATGGGCGAGATGTTGCTTGGCCCAGCCCGGAAAATGGTAACGGAAAGGGCTTTCCCGACATCGGCTGAGTCGGTATCGGTGGTTGCCAGCCAGCTTGGTAATGATGTTGGCATAATTGGTGCTGCTGTTTTCGCACTGCAGAGAACGGATACTGGGGAGAAGGCGGTTTGATAAAGATTCGCAAAGCCATTATTACTGCTGCCGGTTGGGGGACGCGTTTTTTGCCCGTTACCAGGTCGCAGCCCAAGGAGATGTTGCCGCTGGTCAATAAACCGCTTATCCACTATGCTGTGCAAGAGGCAATCGATTCCGGCATCGAGCAGATTATCCTAGTGACGGCTATGGGTAAGCATGCTATCGAGGACTACTTCGACCGTTCTTTCGAGCTGGAACATGTTCTGGAGAAGAAAGGGGACAACAAGCTGCTTGAGGAAATGCGTAGGATATCCGCTCTGGCAGATATCTGTTATATAAGGCAGAAAGAGCAGCTCGGTCTGGGACATGCCGTCAGCATCGCCAGGAGTATCGTTGCCGATGAGCCGTTTGCCCTTATTCTGCCCGATGATATTATCGATGGCAGAGTACCGGCTTTGAAGCAGCTGATGGATGTTTATCGGGAGCGCGGGACCAGTGTCGTTGCCGTAGAGCGAATAGATGCGCAGGATACGATGAAGTACGGCATTATCAGCCCCGAAGAGATGGCCCCTCGTCTGCACCGGGTTCTGGATCTGATTGAAAAACCGGAGCCGGAGGATGCACCTTCTGACCTCGGTATAGTGGGAAGATATATCCTGGTTCCCGAGATATTCGATGCACTTGCTTGTACCGGCCCCGGTAGTATCAAGGAGATCCAGCTCACTGATGCTATCAGGCTGTTGTTGAAGGAGCATACCGTCACCGCCTGCGAATTTGAGGGTGCGCGCTATGATACCGGTAATCCCTCCGGGTGGCTGGAAGCAAACGTGGCCATGGCCCTTACGGACCCCGATATCGGGCCGGGGTTGAAGCAGCGAATACGCAAGCTGCTCTAGATTTCCCTATCGCGTCTGAACTGCAATGGTGCGATGGGCTCCTCTTCGTTGACAGCGAATACCGCTTGGACTACAATTTCATACAATAAATCCATTTATTAGCAGAGGTTGGTCGATGATTGGTGATGAAATACGGTCGTCATATTTGAGATTTTTTGAAAAGAGGGGTCATGAAATTGTACCCAGCGATTCGCTGGTGCCGCGTGGCGACCCTACACTGCTGTTTACCAGTGCTGGAATGGTGCAGTTCCAGCCCTATTACCTGGGTGAAAAGCAGCCTGCCAATCCCCGCATGGCCTCCTGCCAGAAGTGTTTTCGGACTACCGACATAGAATCTGTCGGAGATTTGATACACCTTACCTTCTTTGAGATGCTGGGCAATTTCAGCATCGGTGATTATTTTAAGAAGGAGGCTATCAGCTGGGCATGGGATTTTGTTACCCGTGACCTGGATTTACCGCCGTCGAGATTGTGGATAGGGGTGTTTCTTGATGATGATGAGGCCTTCGATTACTGGCGGAAGGTGGGTGTTCCTGCGGAAAGAATAGTGCGGTTCGGAGAAGAGGAAAATTTCTGGGGGCCGGCTGGTGACACTGGTCCTTGTGGCCCCTGTAGCGAGATTCACTACGACCTCGGTGAGGGAGTTGGTTGTGGAAGACCGTCCTGTGGCCCCGGCTGTAGTTGCGGGCGCTTTTCTGAAATATGGAATCTGGTGTTTACGCAGTTTAATCAGCATGAGGATGGCAGCCGGACCCTTTTACCCAAATTCAATATCGATACAGGGATGGGCTTGGAGAGAATGGCCGCCATCATGCAGGGAAAGATTTCGGTATACGAAACTGATTTCTTTGCTCCCCTGATTGAGGCGGTTTCCGAGCTGTCCGAGAAAAAATACGGCCGTGATGAAGAGGAATCCAATGCCATGAGGGTACTGGTTGAGCACGGCAGGGCGGTGGCCTTTTTAATCGGCGATGGTGTTATACCGGCCAACGAGGGCCGTGGTTATGTTTTACGGAGGTTATTGCGACGTGGGGCAATGTTCGGCAGAAGACTGGCCAGCGATAAGCCACTCCTGGCTGAAGTGGCCCGGGCTACCATCGATAAAATGGGCCATGTCTATCCGGAGTTATTGCAGCGGGAGGAATTTATTGTCAAGGTTATCGAGAGCGAAGAGGCGAGGTTCAGTGAGACCTTGAGTACGGGACTGGGTTTACTGGACGATATGATTGTAGGGGTGGCGGGTAAAGATCTCAAGGTGATATCAGGTAAGGAGGCATTCAGGCTGTATGATACCTATGGTTTCCCGATAGAGCTGACCACAGAGGTCGTGAGCCGGGCTGGTCTGTCCATCGATTTGGAGGGGTTTGAGAAGGAGATGGAAAAGCAGCGGGAAAAAGCACGGGCTGCTCACAGGTTTACCAGGACTCACGGTGAATCGGCGGAGATTGATGCCGGGCGGGATATTAAGGGGACATCCTTTGTCGGGTACGATGAGTTCAAGTGCACAGCTCCTGTGGTGCGATTGGTGGTTGACAACAGGTTTGTCGACACCGTGGAAGAGGGTAGTGAAGCCAGCATGGTTCTGGAGAGAACTCCTTTCTATGGGGAGATGGGAGGACAGGTGGGTGATACCGGTGAGATAGCGGGTCCGTCGGGGAGGTTTTATGTTACCGATACCTCTCGTAGCTCACAGGATGTTATCGTACACCATGGATACGTTAGCGACGGGGTTCTGGAAACCGGTGATGTGGTGGAGGCTATGGTGGATGAGCAAAGAAGGCTTGATATTGCGCGTAACCATACGGCAACTCATTTGCTCCAGCTTGCTCTGCGAGAGGTTCTGGGTGAACATGTCCATCAAAGGGGGTCACTGGTGACTCCGGATCGGCTCCGCTTCGATTTTTCCAATCTTAAAGCGCTGACGAGAGATGAGATAGGCCGGGTAGGCCATATTGTCAACAAACGGATTCGGCAGAACCTGAGGGTATATAGCGAAGAGCTTCCATATAGCGAAGCTATCAAGGAAGGAGCCGTAGCTCTTTTTGACGAAAAGTATGGGGACGTGGTGCGTGTCGTCAAGATAGGCGATACGGTGGTAAGTGCCGAGCTATGTGGCGGTACCCATATAGATTACACCGGAGTAATGGGCTTCTTTCAAATTACGGGAGAGAGCAGTATCGGGTCCGGCTTGAGGCGTATTGAGGCGGTAACCGGTCGGAGTGCAGAGGAATATATCAACCGGCGCTTTTTCCTTATGGAGAGGATTGCGGATTCACTGGGTACCAAGGTGAGTGAAATAGAGAACCGGATAGTCGGGCTATCTTCTGAAGTGGAGCAAGAGCGGCGGCGATCTGCCAACCTGGAGCGCGAGCTGGCCCGGCAGGTGGCGCTATCTTTAAGGAATCAGATAGAAACAATCAATGGCGTTAATGTGCTGGCGGCAAAGGTGCCCTCCTACCGGCTGGAGGCTTTGCGTGAGCTCAGCGACCGCCTGCGTGAGGATATCGAGAGTGTGGTAATCGTTCTGGGTACGATTCATAACGATAAGCCCCTGTTTCTGGCTGCGGTAACACCCGATCTGGTTGGCCGGGGCTATCACGCCGGTGAGATAATCAAGCGGGTCGCCAGGGTTGCCGGCGGTGGTGGTGGTGGTAAAGCCCAATTTGCACAGGCTGGTGGGAAGGATAAAGGCAAGCTGGACCAGGCAATACAGCTGGTAAGGAATCTGGTCTAGAATGTACGGACTAAATGAGTGATAATATCTTTTTCTGGTTTTTCCCCTGAGGGCTTTCTGGGAGGCAGGTAGAACGCGTATTTTAGGGCTTGATATCGGTGATAAAAGGATAGGGGTATCCCTCAGTGACCCCCAGGGCATGTTGGCCAGCCCCTTGACCATCATTGGCCGTCGTGACAATGAATCTGATATTCGGGCTATTGGTGAAATTGTTGGTCTGCATCAGGTAGAGCGTATTATTGCCGGTTTGCCCCTTTCCATGGACGGAGGCTTCAGCAAACAGACGGAAAAGGTAAGAGCATTTGTTGAGAGCCTGCGGTGTGGGATTAAGGTCCCGGTGGAATATAGAGACGAGCGTTTGTCAACGGTGTCGGCCAGGCGGCTTATGCGAAATGGCAGGAATAAGAAAACCGGTTATGATGACGCTGTCGCGGCAAGTATCATACTTCAGTCCTATCTTGATGAGGAAGCAGGATAGGATGTCTTATTTTGCTATCTTCCCTCTCCTGCGGATCTGCCGGATTGAGATATTGGGGGTATATAACATTGATAACACATGTGTATAATGTTGTCGTTATCTGATCGGTCAGGGCAGCTGGACTATCGTTCAAGGAGGTAGAGCGGTGACAAAGTGGTTAACTGAAGAAGAGGCCCGTGCCTATTTAGACTTGCCCGACACGGATTATCTCAATAAATATGCAAAAGCTGGTGAGCTTGCCGAGAGGCGCAGCGGTGACAGTGTTATGTTCTCCAAAGAGGAGTTGGACCGGTGGAGAAAAGAGCGGAACCTGCTAACTCTGGATATGCGAGACTATATGAAGTGCCTGCATTTTGCGGTGGGAAGTTTGTATAAATACTGCTCTGTAGCTGGTTGCGCAACGAGTAATTCCTCGAATCTGGCCAAGGTAGTGGATAGCTTTATGTTGCAGAAATTGAGTGAAACCGCTTTCCAGAGGTTTATGGACAAAAAATACAAGGTCTTTATTAAATTCGAGTTCGAATTCCAGGAAGAGGCTATGGGTCAGGAAGTGACCGCGATTGCTCTGCCTGGCAAGTGGCTCCGTGTCTATAACCCTCCGCAAAAACTCAGGCTGAGTGTTAAGCCAATTGATATCGGTGACCCCTGGCTCGTTGTTTCGGAATATGAGGTGGAACGTCGGCGATATCATTCATTGATTGATGTCTATGTGGTGGTACGTATTGAGCTGCCTCCCGACCATTTGTTCCGTGTTCTTGGTGAAAGCGCTCAGTCAAAGCTTGGCCTGGGAAGAGAAGTGCCTACTCTTTCCCATTTCGATTACCTTGAGGCTGATACGGGTATTTTGAGTGGGGAGGTAATGATTCCTGAGCTTGAGGCCGTCAGGGCGGAGATTGTGGGTTATGCCTGGCTCAGCGACCTGCTCGAAGCTGGGGTTCAGCCCAGTATATGGGCACAGAAAATGCAGCCAGGCTATTACCTGCCTACGGGAAAGCTGAGGAGGGGCGATTCAGAGTGGAAAAAACTGATCGAGCTGATATAGGCCGTTGGAATAATTAACTTTACATAAAAATGCTTCTCTATAGAACAGGTATCCTTTTATGACGACCGAACTGGCATTGGCTATAGGAGTGATGATAGTAGCCGGTTTTTTTGGCGGGGAAATGGCCAAAAAGCTGAAGTTCCCCAGAATTACCGGTTATATAGTCGTCGGTCTCGTCTTGAGCCCCTCGGTTATCAATCTGGTATCTCGGGCAACCATAGACAGTATGGGTATAATTACCTCTGTCGCTCTGGGTATTATCGCCTATGCTATAGGTGGCAGCCTGCGCATTGAGTCGGTCAGGAGGCTGGGCAGATGTATTGCCTGGATAACAATATTGCAGGCTCTGGCTGCCTGGCTGATCGTTACTCTGGGTGTTGTACTGCTGGCACCGCATATTCTCGGTGTTACTCAGGCTACGGTAATGCATTATTACTTCCCTCTCGCTTTTGTACTTGGGGCGATTGCATGTGCAACTGACCCGGCAACCATTCTGGCCATAACACACGAATACCGGGCCAAGGGTCCGTTAACCACCACTCTGCTTGCACTAGTAGCGATCGACGATGCTTTTGCCGTTATCGCCTTTGCTATCGCCATGGGAATAGCCCAGTCACTAGTGAGTGGTGTTGCCGGTGTCTCCTATTACCAGGTGATTGCGGTTCCGTTTCTGGAAATCGTAAAGTCGATCGGAATAGGTGCTGGCTTTGGCTTTGCCCTGGTATATTTGACCAGGCTGGTGAAAACGCGCGCACTGTTGTTGCTAGTTGTTCTGGGAATGATTACGCTCTGTACGGGTATTTGCAACATTATGGGTGTGTCACTGATTATGGCGAATATGGCCGTTGGTTTTGTCCTCACCAACAGAATAACGGAGGATGAGCCGTTTAAAGTGATTGAAGGGGTTGATGAGCTTGTCTTTGCCGTGTTCTTCGTTCTGGCTGGAATGCACTTCAATTTTGAAGTTATGAGGACGGTTGGAATAATGGTGCTGGTAATATTTGCCACCAGATTTGCGGGGAAGTACTACGGAGCCAGGGCCGGAGCGAGGGTATCTCATGCTCCGGATACGGTGAAAAAGTATGCCGGATTTGCCCTGCTACCTCAGGCTGGTGTTGCTATGGGTTTGGCTTTGCTGGCGCGTAATTTACTTCCGGAGTTCGGAGATATTATACTGAACGCCACGCTTGCTGTGGTTATTGTTAACCAGCTGGTATCACCGCCTCTGGTGAAATACGGACTCTTCAAGGCTGGCGAGGCGGCAGGTTCGGCAAAACCTCTGTCCGGTGTCCGTTAGATACGTTATCGTAATGAACAGCGTTATTGCACCGATGACTAATCAACTGCTACATCGACGCGCACGCCTTTGGAGATAATCCAGGTTATACCGGCTTCGATATCTTCGCTTCTCCCATCGATGTCCAGTGTCATGCTGCTCCTGTTTTGTGCTGTTTCAATATCGGCCTGATAGATGTTGGTGACCAGGTTAAATTGCTGGCTGATGGTATAAATGATGGGCTCGGAAAGAAGCTCCCGGGGGAATGTAACTGATATCCTTCTTTTTGCCATTTATGGTCTCTCTATGTGCCTCCCTTATTATAAGCTGGTCCGGGTTATTTTCGGCGATATAGAACACAGTCTTACATTGCCCCAGGCGCCGATACTGCTGCCGGTGATAATCAACAGACCAGTCAACCCCGCGATTTGTCGGGCTATTTCGATGCCCCTGTCAATGTCGGCAGGTTGTTCGATAATATTGCCGATGGCGGTGGCCGAAGTGTCGGCGAGGGTGGCCGATGGCGCTATCGCTATAACGGCATCTGCCTTACCGTAGCTGTGAGAGTGCCCCACTGTCCCCGATGATGTGCAAATCCCCAGTGGGGTATCTTCGCCGTTGATCTCAAGGCCAATTTTCCCTGTCAGTCGGGATTCGCCGGCATATATACCGATAATCCTTTTCGTGGTGCACTTCATAAATATATCGCCGCCGTTTTCCACTATGACTTCAGGTGATAGGGGAAGGAGGTCTTTACCAACGAATTCGGCAATAGCGCCGGCTACACCTGCCATGGGGCCGGTACCCGTTTCTCTTGATGAGGTTGACATCACCTTTATTATTTCCGGGGCATCACCGTTGATTGTGACCGGATCAAGTTCCGTAGCAAAGCCGGGATGCTTCTCGATGTAGCTCTCTAGGATATCCCGGTATTTCACCACCAGCTTGATTGCCCTTTCCTTCAGGTTGCTATAAGCGCGGATAAAAAGGTCCGTCTCTTTTACCACGACGGCAAAGGAAACCAGATTGTTATCCTTAATCCAGTGCCGGTAGTTTCTGGGCTGGTACATGAACTAGAAGTGAAGCTCCATTGCTCTTGGAGGACAGGCCTTCAGACAGAGACCGCAGGCCAGGCATTTCTTGTCGTGAAAGTTGACTTTCCTGGTTTTCGGATCTATTTCGAAGGCACCGGAAGGACAGATGGTAACACAGGCGCCACAGTGGGTGCAGCGCTCCTCGTTACGGGTTACGTTCTGGCTCAAAGATTGTATTGTAACGCCTGTCTCTGCCAGATACCTTATGCCTTTGTCGTAATTATCCTGTTTACCTTTGAGCTCAAGAACCAGAAGGCCCTCCTTATCGGGGGTAACCGATGCCTTGAGTATATTGAAGTCAAGGTCATAGTGCTTGGCCAGCCTGCTTATCATTGGCTGGTCAACCAGACGTTTGGGAAAATGAAGCCAAGTACTTCCACCCGTATTGGTCGCTTCTGGGGCTGGAGCGAGAGCAGTTCTTGGCCTTGGGTCAACATGACGACGGAAGGCAGGGCTTCAATATGACGGCGTTAGCGATGCGCATGTGTGGTCGGCGGAACGCCGTCAGCCAGCTTCACGGTTATGTGTCGCGCCGGATGTGGCAATCGCTTTGGCCCGACACCGATGAAGGTGACGTCCCTATCGATTCTGTGACAAACGGCATTCACGTGCCCTCCTGGATTGGCGGCGCAATGCTCCGTCTATACCGTAAGCACCTGGGCCCAGACTGGATTGAGAGACGCGATGACTCGGCTCTGTGGGAGCGGATTCTGGACGTGCCTGACAACGAACTGTGGGATGCACACACCCATCTGAAGAGCAAGCTGATGACTTTCATGCGCGAGCGCTCTCGTCGTCGCCGGATCGAAGGTGGACTGACGCCGGAACAAGTGCTCTGCTCAGGCACCTTTCTCGACCCAGATGCGCTCACCATCGGTTTTGCGCGACGCTTTGCGACCTACAAACGAGCGACGCTGCTGTTTCACGATCTTGAGAGACTGAAGGGCCTGCTGCATGATCGCTACCATCCGGTGCAGTTCGTTTTCTCTGGCAAGGCCCATCCTGCGGATGATGCTGGTAAGCAACTGCTGCAACAGGTCTATAACCTTGCCAAAGATCCCTCCACTGGGGGCCGCATTGCCTTCATCGACGACTACGATCTCCAAGTTGCGCGCTACTTGGTGCAGGGTGTGGATGTTTGGCTCAACACGCCCAGACGACCCTATGAAGCGAGTGGAACCAGTGGTCAGAAGGGAGCCCTAAACGGCGTTCCTAACCTAAGTGTCCTGGATGGGTGGTGGGCAGAAGGCTACAATGGAGTCAACGGTTGGGCCATTGTCAGCGAAGAGCGACACGAGGATGCCGCCGTCCAAGACGCTGTCGACGCGGAGGCGTTGTATACTCTCCTGGAGGACGAGGTGGTACCGCTCTTCTATGGACGAGATGGCGACGACATTCCCCGAAATTGGGTGCGAGTCATGAAGGAAGCGATACGGACTGCGGCGCCCGTATTCTGCACCCGACGCATGGTGAAGGAGTACACTGAGAAGTTCTACGTCCCCGCAGCTCGGGAGATGGAAGAGAACGGATGACTCTTTGAGAGGTGTTCACTGCGGCTGCCACCTGAGCCCGGACTTCCGAGAGTCCGGGCCAGGCGTCAGAGTCTCCTTCGTCGGTGAGTTCTCAGGCTGTGAGATCTCCAAATAGACGCAGATAGTCAGATAGGTGACGAGTGGTCAGGAAGTGATCTCGCACGTGCTC
>JAWOBD010000110.1:0-2630 GCA_046498175.1 Dehalococcoidales bacterium
GTAGAACCATCACTGTTTACACCTTGACATAGTTACCATGGGGAACTAGACTCTGGAAAGTGCAGCGCCATCCTTCAGGTAAGTAAAAGGGGCAGCGCAAGTATCTCTCTCACTATCTAGTTGCCGTTTGATGTAGAGCGAAATCTATCTTAAAAAAGCCGGAGGGTATGTAAATGCTGTTGCAGAGGATAGAAACCGAGGGCCTGTCGCACTATTCATACCTGCTGGGAAGCGGTAACGAGGCGATAGTCATCGACCCCAGGCGTGACGTCGATGTCTACATCGATATCGCCGGAAGAAACGAGGCCCGGATCGGATACATACTGGAAACCCACCGCAATGAAGACTACCTAGTGGGCTCAGTTGAACTCGCGCGTAGAACTGGCGCCGAAATATGGCATGCCGACGGCCAACTACCCTACCGGTACGGGCAGGCAGCAGAAGACGGGCAGGAATGGAAGCTCGGTAATATGTCTCTACGCGCCCTGGCTACGCCGGGGCACACACCCGGCTCGATGAGCTACCTGCTGAGCGACGGTAGGGGTACACCCTGGCTGGTGTTCACGGGCGATACTCTCTTTGCCGGAGAGGTGGGGAGGACAGACCTGTCCGGAAGCGAGAGGACACGGGAAATGGCAAGCCTCATCTACGAATCCGTATTCGGAAAGCTTCTTCCGCTAGGTGACGGGGTGATAGTCTGCCCGGCTCACGGCTCCGGATCCGTATGCGGCTCCACAATCAGCGACCGGCCCGTAACGACCATAGGACTGGAAAGGTTGACCAATCCCAGGCTCCAGCATCGGGAGCGGGAAGACTTCATAAAGGAAACGGGTAGAGAGCTTGAAAAATCACCCTATTTCCGGAAAATGGAGGAGCTTAACCTGGCCGGGCCGCCCCACCTAAGCTCATTACCCGAACCGGCAGCGCTATCCCCCGATGCCTTCATCACCCTGGCTACGGGATCCATAATCCTGGATACCAGGTTCGACGGTTTCGGTGCCGCTCACATCCCCGGCTCCATCTGCATCTGGCCGGAGGGCATTTCCGGTTTTGCCGGCTGGTTCCTGCCCTATGACCGCCCCATCCTGCTGGTAAGCGACAAACACCACCTGGAAAAGGTGATTGAATACCTGCAGCGCATCGGTTACGACCGGATATCCGGTTATCTGGCCGGCGGCATCCGCAACTGGAACAGGACGGGCAGGGAAACAGGGACAATCAAGACAGTGACCGTGCCCGAGCTCTGCCACCAGCTGGACTCGGACGATGATACGTTGGTGCTGGATGTGCGAGGCCAGGCCGAGCTCGACAAGACCGGCAAAATCCCGGGTGCCCATCACATACACCTCACCGAGATAATCGAGAGGAGCGGAGAAATCCCCCGGGATAAATCGGTGTTCGTTTTTTGCGGCAGCGGCCTGCGCGCCATGATTGCAGCCAGCCTTCTAAAAAGAGAGGGCTGGCATAACCTGACCGTCGTGCTGGGCGGCTTCGCCGCCTGGAATTCGGTGAGCTGTCCCATAAGCAAAATATAAGGTTCCCTCACAACCTGAACGCCACAATTATGGGGTACAATTGAATTGTGACACTACTGCCTTTTCGTCGTATATATTTATATAGGCGAAAAATGAAAAGGGGCAGGCATTTATCAGAAGGGATCCATTCGGGTGAAAGTCACTTCATCACATGCTAGAGCTGGCGCCTCAAACCTGCGGGAGTCGTTTGCAGCTATCTATGACGAATATATGCCCAGGGTCTACCGCTATGTCAGCTACCGGGTTAACAGCACTGCCTGTGCGGAAGATTTGACATCGATGATATTCGAAAAAGCTCTTCAAAAGTTCAATCAGTACCGCCCCGAGAAAGGAGCCATATCCACCTGGCTTTTCGCCATTGCCCGTAACACGGTAATCGACTACTACCGTATAAAACACGGCAGCAAAACGGTCCCTCTACAGGAATGGAGCGATGTAAGCGGAAACTCTTCCCCGGTGGAAGAGGAGTTTGACAGGCGGGCCGAGCGTATCCGACTGAAGGAATGCCTTTCCCTGCTTTCGCCGAAGGAACAGGAAATTGTTGCGCTCAAGTTCGGCTCGGAGCAGAAGAACCGCCAAATAGCCGCGTCCCTGAATATCTCCGAGTCCAACGTCGGCACGATAGTGTACCGGGCAATACAACAATTGAGAAAGTGCTTCCAGGAGGCCCATAGTGGCTAGCGAAGACAAGATGAAAAGGTTCTCGTATATCCTGGATAGTATACTGGCAGGCGAGGATATAGACACCTCGGGGATTACCGACGAGGAACTCCTCCGCACCCTCGACTTCGCCCGTAAAATGAGAAGCCTCCGCGAATCCCCCGGTGAGCAGTTCAGCAGCCAGCTTCGCGGACGCCTCCTATCCCGGCTCGCCGAAGAGGATGCCCGTGCCTATCATCAGGAGAAACGGAACCGCCTCCTGCAAGGTCTATGGCGCAAGCCTGTCTGGCAGAGAGTACTGGCAGTGGTGATAACCGCATTTGCCGTCAACCTGGCAATACACCTTAAGACCTTTACTCCCGAAACGGCGCCGGAACCGAGCCCTACACCGTCACCGGAGATTGCACCAGTCCCGGAACCGGAAGCAGCAACGGA
>JAWOBD010000102.1:0-24354 GCA_046498175.1 Dehalococcoidales bacterium
CATTTCATTCCCCTTTGAACGCATCGCCCAGCGGTAATTAGCATTTTAACCCCGGAGGCTATATACTTGTCCTTGATGGACTGGACTCAAAGCAGGTTTTAAGCTGAGGTGTTATATGGGCGACAACGCAGAGCGGGTTATGATATTTATCGACGGGAGCAATCTCTATCACTCCCTGAAGACCTTTTTCGGAAGAGCCGATATCGATATCGGTAAGCTTTGCAATAAGCTGCTGCGTAAGCGCCGTCTAGTCAGAATATACTACTACAATGCCAGAGTGGGGCTGAAACAGGAGCCGGAACGTTATCGCGACCAGCAAACCTTCCTCAACCACGTAAGTGCAGTGCCCTATACTGAATTGCGTATAGGGCGCCTAGTTTATCACCACTGGCCGAGCAGCCCTCCCTACGAAAAGGGGGTCGATATCCAACTAGCCACCGATATGATCACACACAGCTTTAAGAACAACTATGACGTCGCCATCCTGGTCGCCGGCGACAACGACTTCGTGGGCGCCCTTCAGTCGGTAAAGGATAACGGTAAACATGTCGAAGTCGCCCTCTTTGGCAAGGAAACCACCTCCCTGCGGCTGCGGACGGTTGCCGATAGGGTAATCAAGATCAACTCCCGTTTTCTGCAAAGCTGCTGGAGGTAGTGGGGGCCAGGTAAGCACTACATGGGCTGGGAAGAAATAAAGAGGGCAAGAAACCGCCTTTCCGGGGAAAAGGGAACTATTATCAAGAACTGGGGTGGACGTATTCCCGTTGCCCTTGTCTACCCCAACTCATACTATCTGGGTATGTCATGCGTGGGGATACATGTCCTTTACAGCCTGTTCAATGCACACAGCAGGGTGGTCTGCGAGAGAGTTTTCGGAGAAAGGGATAATAAGGGGAATCTGATGCCCCTTATAAGCCTGGAATCACAGCGACCGCTCGCCGATTTTTCCATAATTGCCTTCTCTGTAAGCTACGAGGTCGACTACATCAACATCATGGGGATCCTCAAGTCAAGCGGCCTGCCCATATATGCCGCCGACAGGGATGAGTCTCACCCGCTGGTCATAGCCGGGGGCCCATGCATATCGAGCAATCCCTCCCCCCTATCACCCTTTTTCGACCTTTTCTGCATCGGCGAAGCAGAGCCTGTCATGGATCAGCTGATCGAGGTACTGGTCGATGCCATCGGAGATAAACGAGACGAGCTCCTGAGAGCATTATCACCGATACCGGGCATCTATTTACCACATCGCCATCAGGATAGTATTTCAATTCTCCAGCGTGCAGAAAACCTCGATGAACACCCGGCTACCAGTACCATTCTTACCCGGAATACCGAGCTGAGCAATCTCTATTTGATTGAAGTAGGGCGCGGTTGCAGCTGGGGTTGCCGCTTCTGCATGGTGGGTAACTCCTTCGGACCGGCACGTTTTCGCTCCACGGATACTCTGATAGAGCAAGCGAGGGAAGGATTAAAACACAGAAAACGCCTGGGGATGATTGGACCCGCGGTAACCGACCATCCCGAAATAGAAAAACTGGTATTCCATCTGAAAGAAATGGGTATGGGTCTGTCCGTAAGTTCACTCCGGATGAGACCGCTTTCCCGCATTTTACTCGGAGAACTGGCCAGAAGCCAGGTGAAATCGGTCGCCTTCGCCCCCGAGGCCGGCTCATCACGACTGCGTAACCTGATCAGAAAAAGCCTGTCCGAGGAAGATATACTGCAAGCGGTAGATACTGCAGCCGGGTCCGGGATTAAACAGATTAAACTCTACTTCATGATCGGCCTGCCATCCGAGACCGAACAGGATACTGAAGAAATTATCCGGCTTGTCACCGAGAGTAAAAGCCTTATCGACCGCAAGAGAAGCGGTACAAGAATCATTCTCAAAGTGTCCCCATTCGTACCCAAGGCACATACACCCCTGCAGTGGCTACCAATGGCAAGACCCGAGCAGTTAAACCGCACTCTTGCTGTGATGAAAAAAAGCCTGCCGCAAAAGGGCATCAGGGTTAAGAGTGAAAGCCCAGCCTGGAGCCAGATACAGGCAATACTATCGCGTGGCGACGGTGACGTATCACAGGTTCTTGCTGCGGTTAATGAGTTTTCTCTGTCGGGCTGGCGGGAGGCAGCGGCCGATTGCAATCTGGACATCGATTACTATGCTCACCATACCTGGCCCGCTGACGAGACGTTACCCTGGTCAATGATTGAAACCGGTACACCTAAAGGTCAACTGGAACTCGAGATGAAGCTGGTTCTCGGCACTATTACAGATAAATCTTGATCCGGGGGCTAAATTTTGCGAGCCCACCTGACAGCATTACGAAAAATAGCAAAACCATCACCGTACTCCACTACCCGTTCCCTTTCCCTGGTCCAGCGCGGGTGATGGGTAGAACGGACATAGCGCTCGGGGTGAGGCATCAGGGCAAATATGCGCCCGGTTTCGTCACAGATACCCGCAATATGACCATCCGAACCGCTGGGATCATCGGGATAGCCGGGACTTGTATTACCGTACCGATCGGTATAGGTCAGGACAATATTGGAATCAGGCAACGACTCGCCACAGGTAACCACCTTTCCTTCTCCATTGGCAACCGGAAGATACATAAAATCAATTCCTTCGGTAAAGAGGCAGGGGCTTTGGCTGTTGACCTTGAGATACACCCAGCGGCACTCAAACCGCCCCGAGTCGTTGGTAGCGAGTGTGACCGCCTGTTCAGCTTTACCCCCTCCCGGTAAAAACCCGGCTTTCACCAGAACCTGAAACCCATTGCAGATACCAAGTATCAGCCCCCCGCGTTCGATAAAGACGCGTATATCGTCACCCAGCTTGAGTCTGAGCTCGTTGGCAAACACCTTTCCGGCGCTGATGTCATCACCATAGGTGAAACCTCCCGGAATAACGATTATCTGATAATCAGAAAGTACCTCACCCCGTCCAATTATTTTGTTGATATGCACCAGTGCTACGTCCGCTCCAGCTTCCCGGAAGGCGAATGCCGTCTCAGCATCACAGTTGGTGCCCGGGGCGCGCATTATAAGGGCTCTGATTCTTTTTCTCATTGGTTGCTACCAGCGTAGTGGCTTTTGCCAGACTTCCTTGAGAAGGCCAACTTTCTCATAGAGAATGCGATTGCCTTTAAGACCATAAACCTCAAGCATCCCATTTCCGGTCACCTGCCCGATAGCGGCAAATTGGACACCTTCTCCCATAATATCGATAAACCTCTCTTCATCCTCAGGCCTTATTTCGACCAGAAACCGGCTGTTCGACTCCGAAAAAAGAACGTAATCATCCCTGTCCATCCGTTCACCGAGCGCTACCGATCTCAGGTGAACCAGCGCACCCGTTCCTCCGGCGAAAGCCATCTCGGCTAAAGCCACCCCGATACCACCCTCACTGCAGTCATGGCATGACCTGACCAGCCCGCCGGCCGTAGCTTTGGCCAACCTCTCCATCAACCACTTGGCCTGGTGCGGCCTTACCATCGGCACGCTATTCCCAGTAAGATCGCGGGTCATCAGGTAAGCCGAGCCCCCCATTTCTTCCCAGGTACTGCCAACGATATAGATGATATTACCCGCATTCTTGAAATCCATTGATACTGCCCGACGGGTATCCTCCATAACGCCAACCGCCGAGATAAGCAGTGTATGTGGGATAGATATAATTTTGCCCTTATCCTCAAATTCATTGTACAAACTATCCTTGCCAGAAATAAACGGCGTCTCAAAGACAAGTGCCAAGTCATAGCACGCCCTGGCTGCCCTGACCAGGGCGCCCAGTATATCCGGTTGCTGGACATCACCCCAGCAGAAGTTATCCAGCAGGGCAACGCGGGACAGATTACCACCAACTGCGATAATCTGCCTCAGGGCTTCGTCAATCGCGGAAGCCGCCATCCAGTAGGGATCTATTTCCCCATAACGGGGATTTATCCCACACGATACTATGGCACCCATGGTCGAGTCTGGCAACGGCTGGATTACCGTGGCATCTCCCGGGCCATCATTCTCCCGCCCAACAAGCGGTTTGAGAACACTTGCACCCTGAACCTCATGGTCGTACTGTCGGATAACCCACTCCTTACTGCACACATTCCATGACCCCAAAATCTCCATGAGTGCAGGACCCAGGTCCTCCGGACAGCAGAAGTTCGGTTCGGTATAAACCACCCGCTCCCACTCTGCCTCCCGCTCGACCTGGGGTATTCCACCATGAAGAAATTCCATCCCGAGATCGCACACAAGATTGCCATCATAAAATAGCCTGAGCATGCGGTCATCGGTAAATTCACCAACAACCGCAGCCTCCACACCCTCCGAGGCAAAAAGTTCTTTTATTTCCGCTATACAATCCGGCGGGACTGCTAGCAGCATACGTTCCTGAGACTCCGATATCCATATCTCAGAATAGCTGAGCCCGGAATACTTCAAGGGCACCCGGTCCAGATCCACCTTCACCCCGGTATCGCCACCCATCTCGCCAACTGCCGAAGAGAGCCCGCCACCCCCACAGTCGGTTATCCGGTTGTAAAGATTGCGGTCCCGGGCCTCGAGCAGAACGTCGATTACCTTTTTCTCCACTATGGGATTGCCAATCTGAACGGCACTGAGCGATGTGGAGCTCGATTCCCCGGTCAATTGCTCCGAGGCAAAAGTAACCCCGTGGATGCCATCCCGCCCGGTTCTGCCACCAACCACCACCACCAGGTCACCGGGCTTCTGCTCGCCACCGCGGGCATAATCGCGGGGCATTATACCCACCGTACCACAGAATACAAGGGGATTGGCAAGATAACGCTCGTCAAACAGCACCGCTCCATTCAGAGTAGGTATACCCAGACGGTTGCCGTAGTCAGCCACACCGGCACGCACGCCTTTAAAAGTACGCCGGGGATGGAGCACTCCCCGGGGCAACCTCTGGTAGGGATAATCAGGAGGAGCAAAGCAGAAAACATCCGTGTTCATTATCGGCCTTGCACCCTTCCCGGTTCCCAGTGGGTCACGCACCACCCCTCCTATTCCGGTAGCCGCACCGCCGTATGGCTCGATTGCAGATGGATGGTTGTGAGTCTCCACCTTAAAACATAGTGCCTGCTTCCCGTCAAAATCAATTACCCCGGCATTATCGGAGAACACCGAAAGACACCAGGGTTTTCCCAGCTCACGGGTCACCTTCATTATGGTATCTTGGATAAGGTTATCTATCGTTTCACCATCCATCCTGATTCTGGACTTGAATGTCTTGTGGACGCAGTGTTCGGACCAAGTCTGGGCCAGTGTTTCCAATTCTATATCAGTGGGATTGCGTCCCAGGCTGCGAAAATACCGGGTGATAGCAGCAAGTTCATCGACACTGAAGCCGAACTGCCTCCCTTCCCTGGCCAGATCAACCTCCTTGAGAGAAAATCGATACCCCGGAGAGGGGAGGAAACCTACCGGCTCTCCGCTGACAACATGCTGGATAATGGGGTTAACCAGTAGCCTGTTGCCGATATCCTCCAGTTGCTGATTATCAAGAAGACCGTTCAGCAGATACCTGTGTGAGGTTCTAATTGCCCTGACCCCAATTACACCGAGGTCGTCGAGTGCTTTAAAAACGGTTGCTTCGAGGGGGTCAGTTACTCCGGCATTGTAGGCAACCTCAATAGAATGGTGGTCCGGAGCATCTTCATCGCCAAAGCCAGGGCTCCGGTCATAACAATAATCCTGGGTTACCGGATCCGCAAACAGATTGGAAGAGATGAAATCCAACTCACCCGAAGCGAGGTCGGCATCAAGCCAGTATATGTCGATCACGCGAACATAGTTAATGGAATTTATTCCGAGGTCATTGATATCCCTCACCAGCTGAAGCCCTCTGGCATCAGGAAGATGTCTTTTCAAAGCAACTTCAATTCTATGCATCAGCCTACCATGCTATTACATCCAGAAAACGCTTGCCAGCGGTTTTTCCGCTGGCATACAAACAGATGCCGGGGCCAAGTAACTAGCCGAGTAGCTCGGTCACTATCTCGTTTATCTGCCGGCCATCAGCCCTCCCTTTAAGCTGGGGCATTACCCGCGACATTACCCTTCCCTTATCCTTGACCCCCTCCGCACCGACTTCCTGTATAACACGGCGTGCCTCGTTAACTATCTCATCCCGGGACAGCTGCCGGGGCAAATACTCCTTGAGAACCGCCATTTCCGCCTCTTCTCTGAATACCAGGTCGGGCCGCTCTCCCTGCTTGAAAAACTCGATACTCTCATCGCGCTGCTTGACCTCTCTGGCGATAACTCCCAGGACATCGGAATCATCAAGCTCTTTCTGCTGACTTTTCTCCGCATTCTTGATAGCCGCCAGAACCAACCGGAGCACAGAACGCCTGACATCATCCCGTTCCTTCATCGCCCGATGCAAATCGACCTGTAGCTTATCCCTGAGGTTTGCTTCCATATTTAACCTCCGCTACCGTGAACCAAAAATATGCCAGCATAAAAAATAGCCCACGCTGATAAAATAATGGAGTAGGGCTTTTGGATAATCAAAACCATTTTATCCAGTAACGGTTACCGTGTCAACGTTAAAATGGTGGATCAGCCGCCGATCCTCTTCAATATCTCGCGGGCAGCTACCACACCTGATGCCGATGCCTGGACCAGACTGCGACTCACTCCGGCGCCGTCCCCGGCCATAAAGATATTGCCAACTTCGGTCTCCAGTACCGCGCTCAATTGCGGGCGGAATGAGTAGAATTTAACCTCTATGCCATACAAAAGGGTATGCCTGTCGGCTACTCCCGGAGCCAACTTGTCCAGTGCCTGAATCATCTCCAGAATTCCGGTGAGGTGGCGGTAAGGCAGGACAAAACTCAAGTCCCCCGGCGTAGCCTCGCGTAGCGTCGGCAGGACAATACCACGCTGCATGCGTCTCTCGGTAGAACGGCGACCTTCCATCAGGTCCTCCAGACGCTGCACCAGCACCCCACCACCCAAAATATTGGCCAGCCTGGCAAGGTATCTCCCGTAAGCGATCGGTTCCCGGAAGGGTTCGGTAAAGTCGGTGCTTACCAGCAGGGCAAAATTAGTATTGTCGCTCTTATAATCAGAATGGCTGTGACCGTTGACCGTAACGATGGGTTCGACCCCACCCGTGTACTCCGTGGTAACCTCACCGGCCGGGCACATACAGAAGGTGCGTATGCGGTCATCGAATCTTCTGGAGAAGAATTCCAGTTTCGCCTCGTAGAGTACACCGGTGAGATCTTCCATAACCGCCGCCGGCACCTCCAGCCTGACGCCGACATCCACCGGGTTATTATGTACCGTCAACCCCAGAAGCTCCGCCTGTGTCAGCAGCCAGTCTGCCCCTTCCCGTCCCGGGGCAAGCACCAGGTAATCACATTCGTACTTTTCCCCACCAGCGGTTTCAATCCCCCTGACTCTGCCACCTTCAACATTTACGAAAGCGGCCGGTGTCGAAGTTTTCAAGTCAAGCTTCGGCATCAATTCATCTCGCATGCCCCTGAGCACGGAGCGGCAACGCTCTGTGCCCATATGCCGCAGGGGCACCGGTATCAGGCGCAATCCAGCCCGCGAAGCTCTGCGGCCGATACCCTCTATTTCATCACCAGTTCCGTAGAGGCGTTGCGGAGCGCCGTAATTGAGGTATATTTTATCGACATATTCGATAAGAAGCCTGGTATCATCTTCACCCAGATACTCTCCAAGGTTTCCGCCAACATGAGGTGAAAGTGTCAGTTTGCCATCGCTATATGCCCCGGCTCCACCCAGACCGCAGACAAGGTTACTGCGCCTGTCAATATCTTCGCCCTTCTCAACCAGCAGCACCCTTATGCCCGGCTGCCGGGTGATCTCCAGAGCAGCAAAGATCCCCGCTGGTCCACCACCAACTATAATGACATCGTATTTTCCAGCCATATCGCCCAATCGCTGCCATTTTATAACTCCAGAATTCGGCCGTCAAATGGAGCAGCCGCTCAATCATCTCTTGCAATACCGTTAGACGGCCAATCAGCAGGACACTTTATTGTATAATGGCAATAGGATAGTAAATAAAGCCAGTAAAGAAATAATCGGAGGGTAAAAAAACTTGACCCCAGATCAGTATTCTTTGCGCAAGATCCTTGAACTGGAGAAACGCTCCGGGTACCAGGACAAAGCAGTAATTGGTGGTCTGGACCGGTTTCTAAAACGGTGGCGGGAAGAGAGAGTCGAACCTGTCAACAGCGTAACTAATTCCACAACCACCGCTGGAATCGACCTTCTTCTCAATACCAGCTATAGCTCTCTGAGCAAGAAAGAGCGTGCCAGGTGGATATACAGGATACTCGGGTCACTGAAAAACCAGGATAAAAAGAGTGGCGAAACTACAGAAGAAAAGCCACCACACCTCGCCATCAAAAGGCGGACTAAAGGTCCCGAAAACCCGCCTCCAGCAGAGGGGCAATCCGTGGATATACCGGCTACCGCAGTCCGTGGTATCAGCACAAGCCTGGCAGCGAAGCTGAAAAAACTGGGCATACTTACCGTTCGTGACCTGCTATATTTCTTCCCCCACCGTCACCTCGACTACAGCCAGAGAAAATTCATCTCACAGATCAGGATGGACGAGGTGGAAACCGTGGTGGTCAACGTCTGGCAGGCCAGGGAGGTAAGACTGGGCAGTCGTCGCAGCACAGAAGCGGTTGTCGGAGATGAGACAGGTAATGTTCGCGTGGTATGGTTCAACAATCCCTATATGGCCAAAAACCTGACCACCAACACCAGAATTATCCTCAGCGGCAAAGTAGCAGTATTTAAAGGCAGTTTCGTTTTCCAGTCGCCGGAATGGGAAAGGGTAGGCGACGAAGACCTGGTACACACCGGGCGACTGGTCCCGATTTATCACCTGACTTCGGGTATACGCCCACGACAGATGAGAAAAACAGTGAAAGAGGCTGTTGACCGCTGGTCGGAACTCATCAAGGACTTCCTGCCCCGGCGTATTAAGGAACAGCACAGCCTGCTTGACCTCACAACCGCTATAGAGCAAGCCCACTACCCCGATGACGAAAGCAGCAAGGACCAGGCCAGGATACGACTGGCCTTCGACGAGCTCTTCCTGCTTCAGCTTGGCGTCCTGAGCAAGCGCAGGGAATGGCAAAACCAGCCGGGGAAACCTCTACACACCGATAATTCAACACTCGGCAGCTTTATCGCCTCCCTGCCCTTCGACCTTACCCCGGCACAGCACAGGGTGCTCAAGGAGATAACCGGTGACCTCGAGCTGGCCAGACCGATGTCACGGCTGCTGCAGGGAGAAGTGGGCAGTGGCAAGACAGTGGTGGCCACCGCCGCTTTGCTGGTAGCAGTAGGAAGCGACTACCAGGGAACAATAATGGCACCTACCGAGATTCTGGCCGAACAACACTTCGCCACCATCCGCAACCTGCTCTCCAGGGCAGGCAATGAGAACAACACCGGAGAACATATCTACTCCTATTCCGGAATTTTTCCACGGCCGGTCAGTATTGCCCTTTTGACCGGTTATACTGGCCGGCAAAAGAAAGCTAAAATAAAGCAGTATATCCTTGACGGAGAAGTTGACATCGTCATCGGGACGCATGCCCTTATTCAAAAGGGGATATCCTTCCAGCGTCTGGGGCTGGCGGTAATAGATGAGCAACACCGCTTCGGCGTAGCCCAGCGACAGGCAATACGGCAGAAGGGATACAACCCTCACGTACTGGTAATGACCGCGACACCAATTCCCCGCACCCTGGCCCTGACCCTGTATGGAGACCTAGACCTCTCGGTTATCGACCAGCTACCGCCGGGACGGCAGGTGATCAAGACGAAGTGGCTCAAGCCCGAGCAGAGAAAAAGCGGCTACGCCTTCCTGCGCCGGGAGATAAACGAGGGAAGGCAGGCATTCATCCTCTGTCCGCTGGTGGAAGAATCGGAGTCGGTACAGGCCAAAGCAGCCGTTGCCGAATACGAATACCTCGCCCGGGAGATTTTCCCCGAGTTCAATCTCGGACTTCTGCACGGCCGGATGAGTTCCGCAAACAAGGACAGCGTCATGCGGCATTTTCACTCCGGGAAGCTGGATATACTGGTATCAACGCCGGTGATCGAGGTCGGTATTGACGTACCCAATGCCACCGTTATGATGGTAGAGAGCGCCGACCGCTTTGGCCTCTCACAGCTACACCAGTTCCGCGGCCGGGTGGGCCGGGGGCAGAATCAAAGCTACTGCATGCTGCTGGCAAATGACCCTTCCAAAATAGGCCAGGCAAGGCTGAGCATAATAGAGGAAGTACATGACGGCTTCAGACTTGCCGCGGAAGATCTCAGGTTGAGAGGGCCTGGTGAGTTCTTCGGCACCAGGCAGAGTGGCATTCCCGACCTCAAAATGGCTAGGCTTTCCGACGTGAACCTGCTCGAAAGGGCCAGGAATGAGGCAACCAGGCTTTTTGAAGAAGACCCCGAAATGGAGAAACCCGAGCACAAGCCGCTGGCCATAGAACTCCGCCGGGTGTGGCCGACTGAGCCAAGTGAACGCAGCTAGTCTCCTTTGTATCGAATAGCACACGTAGTCCAATCCACGTATAATTATTCTCGAATCCCGGCTTTATGCTATAATTCAAGCGTACGATTGATCCGGGATGCAATCGAAAAATACCGGTCTAAGTAAGGTAATACCCCCTTTCCTATGATTAAATATCAACTTATCGAGCGAATCGCAAAGGCAGTGAACGAGGCTCAAGCACAGGGCAGACTACACGCCGACATGCTGCCCCCCATAACTGTCGAGCACCCCCAGAATGCCGAGCACGGCGATTATGCCACCAGCCTGCCCCTGAAAATGGCTGGCCTGGCCTCCGCCAGGCCAATGGATATAGCCAGAGATATTGCCGAGCTCATCTGGCCAGGTCCCGAAATCGATTCCATCCAGGTGGCCCCACCGGGTTTCATAAATTTCACTCTCAATCGCAGGTGGCTGGCCAGACAGGTAGAATCAGTCCTGAAAGCCGGCCATAGCTACGGAAGAATACCACTGGGAAACGGCAAAAGGGTACAGATAGAATTCGTCAGCGTCAACCCAACCGGTCCGCTTCATGTGGGACATGGTCGCGGTGCTATCCTGGGCAGTGTTCTGGCCAGCGTACTCGCCGCCACCGGCTACCATGTGGAGAAGGAATACTATATCAACGATGCCGGCGCGCAAACGAGAGCCTTCGCCCATTCACTATATGTACGTTACCAGCAGGAAATGGGAGTAGCATCCGGTATGCCCGATGATGGCTATCATGGCAGCTACATGATAGACCTGGCCAGAGAGATTATCGCCGGGCAAGGTGACCGGTTCCTAAACATCGCTGAAAAGGATGCAGTATCAGCTCTGGGAAGACTCGGACTGGACATGATGCTGGAGCATATAAAGGTTGACCTCGAGGCGCTGGGTGTAACCTTTGATGTATGGTTCAGCGAGCAGAGCCTCTACAACGGGGGGCAGTATGAAATGGTGAAGTCCATACTGGATAAGGGCGGCCATATAACCGAAAAGGAGGGAGCTACCTGGTTCGTCTCCACCGCACTGGGCGAGGACAAGGACAACGTCATCCGCCGGGGCGATGGCTATCCGACATACTTCGCCGCCGATATCGCCTACCACTACAACAAGCTCATCGAGCGCAAGTTCGACAGTGTGATCGACATCTGGGGCGCCGACCACCAGGGGCATGTATCGCGGATGAAGGCAGTGCTTGGTGCGCTGGGTATTGACCCCAACCGGCTCAGGGTAATAATCTCCCAGCTGGTCACGCTGCGAAGGGGCGAGGAGCTGGTACGTGTCTCAAAGCGCAGCGGCGACATCATCACCCTCCGCGAGGTAATCGATGAGGTGGGGAGTGATGCCTGCCGCTTTTTCTTTCTCGCCCGCTCTGCGGACAGCCAGATGGACTTCGATCTTGAACTGGCCAAAAAACAATCTGAGGATAACCCTGTCTACTATGTACAATATGCCCATGCGCGCATTGCTAGTATCATCCGCCTCGCCCGGGAAAGGGATATCGACTTTTCGGATGGGGATGTCACCCTGCTAACCGAACCAGCCGAACTCGGCCTGATCAGGAAGATGCTGCTTCTGCCGGAAATAGTCGAGCTTATAGCGAACAGCCTGGAACCCCACCATCTAGCCTATTATGCCCAGGACATAGCCAGCACATTCCATGGCTTCTACACCCGGTGCCGGGTTGTTGACCGCGATAACGAGAAACTTACCAAAGCCCGCCTCAAGCTGGTTGCGGCGGCAAGAATTGTTCTGGCCAGGACACTAGAACTGATGGGGGTGACGGCACCCGATTCAATGTGAACCGGGAGATAAACTATACGGACTCGGCCTTTTTAAACAGTGCCCTGATGGGGGCAAGGAAATATTGAGCGGTATTTCACCCCGTACAAAGCACAGAATTTCAATTATTACAGGAAGGGGACCAGTGATATGAGGAAACGCGTTTTTTCCGGAGCCCGTCCAACCGGGAGGCAACACCTGGGTAATTATCTGGGGGCGATTCAGAATTATGTCAACCTGCAAAACGAATACGACTGCATTTACTGCATCGTCGATATCCACGCACTGACCACACTGGAGGATACCAGCTCGCTGCAATGTAATATACAAGAAATGGTAATTGACTGGCTGGCAGCCGGTCTGGACCCCGGGAGAAGTATACTTTTTGTCCAGTCCCATGTTCCCGAGGTAACCGAATTGCATACACTACTGAGCATGGTAACCCCTCTCAGCTGGCTTCTCAGGGTGCCCACCTTCAAGGAAAAGGTCAAGCTGCAACCGCAGAACGTCAATTACGGGCTGGTGGGTTATCCGGTTTTGATGACATCCGATATCGTTCTATACAAGGCCGAGGCGGTTCCCGTCGGTGAAGACCAGATGCCGCACCTGGAACTGGCCAGGGAAATCGTACGTCGGTTCAATTACCTTTTCGGGGAAACCTTTCCCGAACCTGAAGCCAAGCTGACCCAGTTTCCCATGGTTATCGGTCTGGACGGCAAAGACAAGATGAGTAAACAGCTGGGCAATGATATTGAACTGGCCCTATCCGAGGAGGATACAAGGGCCAGGGTAATGGAAGCGGTAACTGACCCGGCACGGCGCTACCGTAATGACCCGGGACACCCCGATATATGCAACATTTTCCGTCTCCACGGGTATTTCAATCCCTTCCAACAGGAAGAACTTGCAGCGCAGTGCCGTTCCGCCGACATCGGGTGTGTCGAATGCAAAAAGAACCTCGCCCAAGAGCTAAACGATACCCTGAAATCATTTCGCGAAAAACGCGCCGCGCTGGCCAGTAAACCGAAATACATCAGAGAAGTCCTGGGGGATGGAGCATCCCGAGCGAGGTCAATCGCCAGAGAGACAATGCGGCAAGTAAAGGAGAATATGGGGCTTCTTTAGCTTCCCACCAGCTCGGTTATCGACCACTTCTGATCAGTCTCATCGTAATAGAGCCTGAAGCGCCGGTTGTCCGGAGTCCTGACTTGAAACAGCCTTATCCCGGGCTCCCGCCAGGCCTTTTCTATCTGGTCGACTTCATAGCTCGCTCCCTGCCACTCGAATGATCTCGGCCTTTCCGCATAGGTATGGCTGGAGTAGCAGATAACTTTCAGAGGGCCATGCCTTACCACAATATTCCTCTAAGCATAATTATCTATATCCGGCCTCTGCCTGTGCCATTCGGTAGCCTGTTCAAAAGCATAAGCAACCTTTAGAACAGTCTCCTCACCGAAGGGCTTTCCAATAACCTGCATTCCCACGGGCAGGCCATCAGCAAAACCAGCCGGGACGGATATTGACGGCAATCCGGCAATATTTATGGGCAGAGTACAGACATCACTTAAATACATCTGGAGGGGATCATCCACCCGTTCACCTATTTTAAAGGGAACGGTTGGTGAGGTCGGGGTTACCAGCACATCATATTTATCAAAGGCCCGGTCGAATTCCTGACGTATAAGGGTACGGACCTTCTGTGCCTTGAGATACCATTCATCATAGTAACCGGCGGACAGGGCATAGGTACCCAGCATAATACGCCTTTTTACCTCCGGTCCAAATCCATACTGGCGGGTCTTCTCCAGACCTTCCCACATATCAGCGGCTTCCGCGTAGGAGAAGCCGTACTTTACGCCATCATAACGGGCCAGATTTGCTGAAGCCTCCGATGGTGCCATCACATAGTATGCAGCCAGAGCATAGGGGGTATGAGGCAGGGAGACCTCCCAGTCCAGCACTGCCCCCAGTTCCTCCAGCCTGTTTATGGCAGTTCTGATTATCTCCGCCACCTTCGCCTGCATTCCCTCGACGAAATATTCGGCGGGAACCCCAATGCGAATGCCCTCCAGTCCGGCGGTCAAGCAGGAGGTATAGTCGGGAACAGAGCAGGGAAAGGAGGTGGAATCCTTTGGGTCATAGCCGGCGATTGTATTCAGCACCAGTGCACAATCGGTTACATCCCGGGTCAGAGGTCCAATCTGGTCAAAGGAACTGGCAAAGGCAATCAGACCGTAGCGGCTCACCCTTCCATAGGTAGGCTTCATACCGGTAACACTGCAGAAACCGGCCGGTTGTCGAATACTGCCCCCCGTATCCGAACCGATGGCATAGACAGCTTCACCGGTAGCCACTCCAACAGCTGAACCACCGCTACTGCCACCAGGCACCCGTTTCCCATCCCAAGGATTACGGGTTGGGTATAGAGCAGAATTCTCCGTGGAAGACCCCATGGCAAATTCATCCATATTGGATTTGCCGATAACCACCGCCCCACACCGGTTCAGTTTTTCCACCACAGTGGCATCATAGGGCGGCACAAAACCCTCAAGCATTCTGGATGAGCAGGTAGTGGTTACGCCCTGGGTACAGATGTTATCCTTGATCAATACCGGAACACCGGTAAGAGGGCCCGCCTCTTTTGATCTGATAATTCTATCCGCCTCCGCAGCCCGGGAAAGCGCCATATCTTCGGTCACGGTAACAAGGGCATTGACTCTTGGTTCTACTGCTTCTATGCGCTCCAAGCAGACTCTGGTCAAATCTACAGAGGAAATCTGCCCTGTACCGAGCAGACGGTGTGCCTCATGAATGGTCATCTGACTTGGGTCTATTATGTTTCACCTCATACTGTATAATTAAGTGTCACCAAGCACTGGCCTTATCCTGAAAAAGTCCCCATCCCTTCCGGGCGCATTGGCCAAAACCTGCTCCTGAGAAAGAGACGCTGATACTTCGTCATCACGGATTACGTTCTTCAAGGTGATGGGCTGAGCGGTGGGCTGCACGCCGGTGGTATCCACTTCCTGCAACACCTCAAAGCTCTTCAGGATATGGGACAGTTGATTCCTGAATCTATCCACCTCTTCGTCGGATAGCCCCAAACGGGCTAGGGTAGCGATGTGCAACACTTCATCACGACTGAGCTCCACTCATTACCTCACTTGTCTTCAAGATGACATCCGCCAGAATCCCTGTAGATATCTGCACAGACAATTATAGCATCCGTATCTGAGTGTAAGCAACAAAGCCATAACTGTTATAATATGGCGGCGATATGAAAGGGAAATCCAGAATTCTGATAACCGTCCTGGCTACTCTGGCTGAAGAGATAGCGCTGGTCGTTTTTGTATTACTAGGCTTGCCCATACTGGGAGTTGAAATACCCCTGGGATGGCTGATTACCATAATGTCCGGCATCGCCGCCTACGGGGTTATTTCCTACCGGCTCGGCAGCCGGGCCCTTATGAAAAAACCGAGAGCCGGCCTTTCCGACATGGTCGGGCTGAGGGGTGAGGTGATGGAAACCCTGGCACCAAAGGGGATGATCAAGATTGGCAGTGAGTTCTGGTCTGCCAGAACAACCGGGAACGCAATAGATAGGGGAAAGGTGGTTACCGTGATAGAGCGCGATGGCCTGCAGCTGGTAGTTAACAACGCGGGCAATTCCAAAGATAGCGATAACGAATACCCCCAGCCCTGACCACCACTCGCGCCAAGCGATAACTTTACCCCCGGTGACGAAGTGATTACGTCTTACTATCTGCGAAGTGTGGCCACGAGCCTTTTTTTATTGAGCAAAAGGTCCAGGGCTGCGTCAATGCTGTTAACTACCACAGCAGATGCCCTTATGGCGCTGCTGGAAGCCCCCTCCCCACCTCCTATCACACAGATACCGATGGCCGCACCCTCCAGCATTGCCACATCATTGCTGCCGTTGCCAACACAAACGGTACTATCACAGCCCAGCTTCTCGACTATCTCCAGCTTCCGAGCAGATTCTCTGCCTTCCGGCAGCACACTTACCTTCACTCCCAGTTTATCCCCCAAGGTAGCCGCACTGCCAAAGGTGTCTGCAGAAACCAGCCATATATCTACCAGCGCCTGAAGACGGACGAGTCTCTCCTCCACTCCTTCCAGAAGATCGCCGTCCAGAGCGATAGTGCCGTTCAAATCCAGAAGAAGGTGCTTCAGCCGGTAGTATCCCCTGCCCGGTATATTCAATTCTATCAAAGCATACCTACTGCACAATCAATTTGTTTTTCGGTTTATCCACAATCTCGCCAATAATCGTTGCCGCACTGATGCCCTCGTCTCTCATACTTCTGACCAGGGTTTGAGCCTTCTCAGCGGTCACCGCAATCAACAAACCACCGGATGTTTGGGGATCAAACAAAATATCCGCCAGATAACGGGGGACCTCTTCACTTATCTCGACCATATGGCCCCGAAACTCTCGATTTCTGTGTAGTCCAGCAGGGACTAAGCCCATTTCAGCAAGCTCCTTCGCCTCAGGCAGGTATGGGACCTTATCCGAATGGATAACCATGCCCACTTCAGTGTCTTCAACCATCTCACAGGCATGACCTAGCAGACCAAAACCGGTTACGTCCGTGCAGGCATTGACCCCAATTTCCTGCATCAGTTCTGAAGCTCGCCTGTTCAGCGTTGCCATACAGGATATCGCCTTGGCGACTGTTACCTCGCCGACCATACCCCCCTTTAGCGCCGTGCTTATTATGCCTATACCCAGCGGTTTAGTCAAGATAAGCTTATCTCCCGGCATGGCACCGGTATTTCGGATAACCTTTTCAGGGTGAATGGTACCGGTAATAGAAAGCCCGTACTTGAGCTCATTGTCCTCGACGCTATGCCCCCCCACCAAGACTACTCCAGCCTCTCGTAACTTATCCAGTCCACCGGCCATGATTTCCCTCAGCACCGAGATATCCATCTTCTTGATTGGGAAGCAGACAATGTTCAAGGCAGTCAGAGGCTTGCCTCCGACTGCATAGACATCGCTAAGCGCATTGGCAACAGCGACCTGTCCAAACGCATAGGGGTCGTCCACAATGGGCGTAAAGAAATCAACGGTCTGGACGACCGCCAGATCGTCGCTCAGCTTATATACCCCAGCGTCCTCGACCCTTTCCACACCCGCAATTAAGTTCGGATCTTTAATAAAATCCAACCCACATAATGCTTTTGTTAGGTCTCCCGGACCTATCTTACAAGCTCAGCCGGAGCCGCTTACCGTTTCAGTGAGGCGCAGATTCCCCTCCAAGTCACTCATCTCTAACCACCTAAATATATTCTTATTATCTTCCCTGCTGAGAGCAAGGAATCGACCGTATCATACATATTGGTTACCAGGTCTACTTTTAGCTGCTCTTTCAGGTGATAATATTCCATACATGTACCACAGGAGAATATCCCAAACCCATCTTTCTCGAGAAGCCGTAAGACATCCAGGACTTCCGAACCCCCGGTAATCAACTTTGCCCCATCATTGATAAAGAGAAGCCTGGCCGGTTTCGTATCGGTATCCCATAATGTATTTAGAAAGGCTTTCATCAATAGCTCGCCCAGCCTGTCTTCCCCGGTGCCGAACCGATCGCTGGTAATCAATACAACGTCGGTGCTGTTCTCATTCTTAAGCTTCACGTAATAACAATCCTTATTAATATCCAAACAGAAGCCATCGTCTTTTTCAAATATTCTGACTATGCACCCCTTGCTCCGAGCAAAAAGTTCTACCTCCTGACGGCTCTCGCTACTGTCTACGAGAACTATTACCCGCCCTTCCTCGATATCCCCCAGAGCTTTCTTGGTTTCAACCACCAGCCTCAGGCAGGGCAGTCCCCGAACACCGATTTTATAACCATTCACTCCCCCTCACTTGACTGATGGTGTGAGGGTGAGTCGATATTCTCCGGTGAATTTCTCCTCTTTTATTGAGTAGCCCTGATGTTCCGCCAGCCGTGTGACATTTTCCTTAGAAACCTCTGCCTCAAGCAGAACGGTTATGATCTCACCTGGATTCCGCTCCATAGCTTTCTTAGTTTTCACAACCGGTATAGGGCAGGAAAACCCGCGTACATCAACTTCTGCCATGTTTATTTTCTCCTCCTACGCAGCAGACGCCGCTCCACTGACACAAATATTCTTTGAAGACGGTGGGAAACTGGGCGATAATCTCTATCACCTTAGTCGCGGGGGTTGCGTTTGAACATTTACCAGCCATGCGGTTAGCCTTGGCTGCGATGATAGCTGCCTCATCAGGCTCCAGTTCAGCATACATGAGAGCTGATACCAAACCGGTAATGGTATCTCCGGTACCACCTATCGCCTCCAGGGCCAACACATTAGGCTCGCTTATGATATCTATAACCGCGCCATCTTTTATTATGTAGTCCGTAGCCCCCTTGACAAGTAAAAGCTTAGCGGCATCGTGGTTTTTACAGGCAGTCCGCACTAGTTCAGGAGTTCTGTTTATATCCGAGTCGAACAGGTGTCTTGCGATATAAGCAGGATGCGTGGCATCTGGGTCAGCAAGAAAGGCAATCTCACTGGCATCAGGAGTGAAGATATCGAACATTTCAGCCATTCCAGCAGCCTTGGCCGAGTACATCGATGCCGCATCGGCAATCATAACCGGTCGCTCTTTGCATTTCTCGATAGCTTGGCAGAGTTGCCGTGTTTGGGCCATGTCTGGTAGCCAGTAGTGCAATGCCAGAACCTGTGGCGAGAGCTCTGTTATATTATCAATCAGGTACTGATAAAGTTCACGACTCCCTTTACCTTTGCCGATATCACCAACAATCAAAGCATTGGGAGCATCAAGACCAAGATGGGTGGTAGTAGCCAGCGCCGCGCTTAGCATCGCACCAGTACCCTGTGTACAGGGAATCCGTTGGCCGTCAATTATGAGAAACTCATCTTCCATAGCAACCTTACCAATAGCGAGGGGCATATCTTTTATGGGGACTGTACCGGCAATTAGCATCATGATTTACGTTCTCCCAACCGTATTGCAATACATTCATCTAAAGCCCTCTCTAAATTGAGCGCACAGAGAGTAAAACCAATGTCTTTAGGCCTTGGAGCTTGATCAATTTGCTTATCGATCAACTCAGCGTGGAGGTAAGGTATATCGGGGCAGCCGCCACCAGACACATTCACGATTATACCGCTGTCCTTTTCGAAAGTGATTTTCATATTACCCGACTTGACCATTATCCAATTGCCGAAATCAATCACTTTAACAACATCTAGAAGCGGTGCCGTTCCAATATTGATCGGATAGACACTGACATACGCCTTGTCGCTGTCTCGAAGCAAGCGCTCGATACCAGGCTGCTCTACCAGGTTTATTTCTAACGCCAGGTCACATCCTTTACGCAGCTCTGGCGGAGGAGCTACCAGCCTGGTGACATAGCCAGCAGATTTAAGCACCTTTTCCACACTCATGGCCTGCTGTACTTCCTGGAAAAGTATCAAACCTCCACCCCCAAATTTCGTCTTCTTTTGATCCTTGAACAATGCCAATTATCCCTCCTGTCCACTCGCTTCTTCCCTCATCAGGAATCCGATTGCCACGCAGAAAACAAGCCCGATAATCACTGACGCCGGCCCCCAAATTCCGGGGCCACCAGGGCTTGAAGCAAGTCCAAAGTTGTGGGCAATACCAGCTCCAGCTATATAACCCAGTACGGTTACCGCAGCATCACTATTACCCTCTCCTGAGAGAACCAGGTTACGCAGAGGGCAACCACCGATGAGGGTTGCCGCCAGACCAACCAGCATCATGCCCAGGAAATTCCACGTTTGGTCAGTCTGAGCTATCGGCTGGCCCATAAATCCCCAGTGATAGATACCCTCAGACCCAAAGTTCCCGGCCGCGTAGTTTGTAATCAGGGCGGCAATAAAAAATGCCATGATTCCTTTGAAGAGGTAGGTATCTCTCACCAGGAAAAGGTCGCGCCAACCGCCCACAAAGCACATCCGGCTCTTCTGGGCAAGGAAGCCAACGGCAATACCGATGCCGAGCGCTATCCCGAGAGGAGCAAACATGGCACCAGGACCGCTCTCACTGGCAAAGATGAAACCCGGTTTAAAAATAGCAAACAACAGCAGAGCCACCATGATAAGTGGCATGATTGCCCCGACCGTAGGATGCATCCTGATGGCTGGCCCTAAATTAAAACCCCTTTTCAGGAAGAAAATACCAATCAGCACCCCGACTACGATGCCGCCCATGGCAGGCAGGGCATTGAGATCGCCACCAGCCAGACGGAGCATCATCCTAACCGGGCAACCCAGAAAGACCAGAGCCCCGATCATAACAAAGGCACCGAGAACAAAGCGAATTACCGGTGATGAGCCCCCCATTGAACGCCATTCACCGAAGATGCGAGCAGCGATAAAGGCACCGAAAACAAAGCCCATAATCTCGGGGCGGAGATATTGCACTACTTCCGCGCGTTGCAAACCAATTGCACCAGCGATATCACGTAAAAAACATGCGACACATATTCCCATGTTGGGTGGGTTTCCCCAGTTGGTGGCTAAAGCTGCAAGAATCCCCGCCACTATCCCGGAAATAATAATCCAGTGTCTTGATATCCAACGTCGGTCCAAGGGTATCCCCCCCCCTTACTATTCGCTGTTATCAAACCGCTTTCCATTTGATACTCTACGCCATAATGCCCTCCTCCCTTGATGATTTGGTCAAGATAGCATAGAATACTGACAGGTATTCTATCATAATATATTTTTTGCTGCAATATAAATAAATTTTATTGAGGGCACCACCATGAACCTGGACTACCTTAAGACTTACATCTATGTCATCAGATCAGGGAATTTCTCAGAAGTAGCGAAGAAGCTATCCATCAGCCAGCCGGCGGTTTCTTTTCAGATACAAAAACTGGAACGTGATCTCGGCGTACGCCTTATAGAACGCGGGAAAAAGAAAATATCGATAACCGAGGCAGGCAAACTGCTACTCCAGTTTGCCGAATCGGTACAGATGGAGCAGGAGAGCCTTCTTGCCAAGGTAGACAGAATACGCGATCAGGTAAGCGGTGAGCTATCCGCTGCAGCGAGCACCATACCAGGGGAGTTTATATTACCGGCCCTGCTTGCTGAATTTACCTATCTACACCCCGCCGTTAACGCTCGTCTGACTGTCTCAGATTCAGTTAACGTGATCAATGGAGTACTCGACGGAAACTACGAAGTAGGATTTTGTGGCATTTCACCGAATAGCGAGGACCTGATAGCTACCAAAATTTCCCAAGATGAAATCGTTCTTATCGTACCTCTAGCACACCACTTTACCGGACGGTCAGCCATTTCACCCAACGAGCTTTCTGGAGAGTCGTTCATCTTCCGCGAAGTTACATCAGGCACCCAGCAAAACGTCCAAGCCATGCTTTTACGGGCGGGGGTTGATTCAAGCCAATGCGTGACACACCTCGTCTTGGGAAGCACCCAGGCTGTGATTTCCGCAGTGGAAAACGGTGCCGGCATTGCCTTTGTGTCCAATCTTGCCATTAAGAAGAGCCTTGATCTTGGCATGGTTAAGGAGATCCCGGTAAATGGACTGATGCCGAAACGTGACTTCTTCCTCGTTTACCGCAGAGATAGGCATTTCTACAAAATGCTTGATGAGTTCATCGCATTTATTGAAGCAAGGGCGCCGTGAATATTTCAAGAATAGTGGCAATACCAGCGCCCCTGCCGTTAAGAGCGTTCGTTACTGTCTATTCCAGGATTCTGTCCACCTCATCCTTATCGAGGTCAGAGACCAGCGGGATCCCGCTCATCCGGGCCGCTTCCGGGGTCAATGCCGCGATATCTTTCCTGGTGATATACTGAAGCGCAAACTTTCTGGCGCCGTTCATCAACTGGCGCAGCCCGTGGGCAAGCCTCTCATAGTAGGTGTAAAGACCGATAGCAGCGGTGGGAATCCTGTTATAGTCCTCTCCGTACTCCCTCTTGAGCTTATCCGCAGTTACAAAGATATCCTCCCTGGTTTTACCCAGTCTCTCCAGGTGGATGGGCAGTTGCCCGCTTTCGATATTATTTCCCAGGGTTTTGCCCACCATTACCGCAGCTAGCGGTGCCCGTGCCATGCCGATGGCCTTCACATATGGCGATGCCAGAGACATACCCTTGAATATCTGGTCTTCCAGAGCAAAACCACCCGCCAGTATCACATCGGGCACATACTCACCCTTTTCATCAAGTCGCTGGCAATAGCTATGTAAAAGCGACCATATCTCTATACCGGGAACACCCCATTCGTTCATCATGCGCCAAGGGCTCATACCGGTACCGCCACCGGCAGCATCGACGGTAAGGTAGTCAACCTTCGCCATGGAACAGAACTTCACGGCACGGGCAAGGTCAGCCGGACGGTAGGCTCCGGTCTTGAGCGAGATGTATTTTGCCCCAGCCTTCCTGAGCTGCTCAACCCTTTCCATAAAGCTCTCTTCGGTAACCATACCCACCCTGGAGTGCCGCTCGAATTCGCTGAATACACCAGCATTGAATTCCTCCACCGCCGCCGGGTCCAGGGGGTCGGGCACCAGCAAATAGCCCCGCTTTTTGAGTAGCTGTGCCTTTTCCAGGTCTTTTATCTTGACCTCACCGCCGATATCCTTGGCACCCTGTCCCCACTTCATCTCGACCACATCTATACCAAGCTTATCGATGGCATATTCCAGAACGCCCAGCCTGGTATCCTCGACATTGGCCTGAACGACTATGGTTCCATATCTATCCCGCTGCCAGTCTTTGAAAAGCCTTACGCGGTTCTCCATATCCGGCGATCTTATCACCCTGCCGTTCTTTATCGTCGAGTCGACATCCATGCCGCACACATTTTCACCTATGGTGAGCACCGTACCACTAAGGGCCGAACCAATGGCAAGACCATCCCAGTTACGCTTGGCAACATTGGTCGAACCGAGTCCTGGTATGACAAAGGGCATACGGAGCTTGATTCCACCGTCATGTCCGAGCCTTGTCTCCAGATCGACATTGGGGAAAATGGCCTTATCGGAATCCTCCTCGATACCCACAGCGCCTACAACAGTACCCATAATATTGAAATGGGAAAGGTCAACCGGATAGTCCTTCTGCGCCGCAGTAGTAATAATACCGAACGGCTGCGGGTAGATAACCTCCCGGCCACGGTAGGCGCTACGGCCAACCTCACACATACCCGTACATCCCTCCACACAGGTTACGCACATCCCGCTCACAGGACACCAGTCGCCACCAGTCCTGTTTTTGGTAAGGGTTGCCGCCGTAGCGTTATACCTGGTTAATGTCATGTTTCCCTCCTTATGTCTTTGCTACGCTCCATTTTTGCCCTCCGGTCCTGATTCAGTACACCTTATGTCCCCTGCTACCAACCGATTCGGAGCAATGCGTGCATACCGGGCAGGTCTCCACCGGCACCGGGTTATAGCACATACCACATACACCGTTGGTCAACCTGCCGGCCAGACAGGCACGCTCACAAACCGGGCATATCCACTCACAGCCGTTGCAGTTGCGGCATTCCTCCGGTGTCTCGCCAAAAGCTGTCGCAACGCGTCTCGAGGTGCCGCGGCCGACAAAGCCAAGGCCACCGGACTGCATCTGCTCCTTGCAATAACGAACGCAGAGACCGCACAGTATGCACCCTTTGTCCTTTATCTTAAAGCGGACGCGGTTAACGCCCATACTGGCCGCCAGGTCCTGCAGGGTCTTCGAATTGGGGCAGCTTGCCAGAAGCAGTTCGATGATTACCGACCTGGCCCTGATTACCCTCTCCGAGCTGGTAAGAATTATCTGCCCTTGGGCTACCGGAAGGGTACAGGATGCCTCCAGAGACGACCTGCCCTTCTTAACCACCTCCACAATGCAGACACGACAGGCGCCGTAGGCGGTCAAACCGGGTTCATAGCAGAGCGTGGGAATAACGATACCCATCTCTTTTGCCG
>JAWOBD010000112.1:0-30652 GCA_046498175.1 Dehalococcoidales bacterium
GCTCGCGGGCGAACAGCCCCAGCAATTTATCCCCCGGAATGAAACGTCCCTTTTCGTCAACGGCCATCATCCGGTCGGCATCACCGTCATGAGCAATGCCCAGGTCGGCGCGGAATTCCCTCGTTGCCGTGATAAGCTCTCCCAGGCTTGATTCCTCCGGCTCCGAATTGCGGGGATAGAAACCGCTGGGATAGCAGTTCATTCCTATCACCCGGCAGCCCATCTTCCTGAGGAGGTAGGGAGTAATACCCGAAGCCGGACCGCAGCCGCAATCCACCACCACCCTGATTCCCAGCTCCGAGGGAAGCTTTTCTTGAATACACGCCATATGTCCTTCAGCAGCACCGGCAAATACACTGCCCGTGCCGACATCATACCATGGAGCCGTCTCCCCCATATCGGCGAGAACTTGCTCTTCCAGACGCCGGCATTGCGCCAGGCTGAAAGCCGATCCATCGCTGTTTACCAGCTTTATTCCGTTATACTGCGGGGGGTTATGAGAAGCGGTAATCATCACCCCCACCGGGAAATTGCGGGTGGCAAAGGCCAGTGTAGGCATGGTGATTGTACCGCAGTCCCGGCAATCCGCGCCCCCACCCAATATCCCCGACATAAGGGCATATTTCAGGACCCCGGAAGAAGTCCTGGTATCGCCTCCAACCACCACACTCCGATAGGTCTTTCCCAGGGCCAGACCCACCCGCAGGGCCAGCTGAACCAGGCTTTCATCGAAAAGCCTTCTTATGCCCGATGTACCGAATAATTTCATCACACTCATTTTACCAGCACCAGTCGTGATGTCAAGTAAGCCCCACAAATCGCATTCGGCACGGGCAGAAGTAAAAAGCACTATATTGGATACGAGAGGGCAGGCGACAGGGGCTGGCAGTTCTACCTTATAGCCGCATTCCTGTATACATTCCTGAACTACGGAGCCGTGATACTCGCGGCAGGGGGGGTGTTGACAATCGTGGAACTTGAACTCTATACAACGGCATATGAACTTGCCCTGACCGTGTGGGCCCCGTGGCTCCGCTGGCGTAAAACCAGGCAAGGGAAGCGATGATCAGAGTTATCGGTTGGCTGAAATCAATTACCGAAGGTTAGCATGAAGTTAATTTCCAGCTTCCCTACTTCACCCTGCCCACGGCAATCCAGACACCCAGCGCCACCGCCAGGATATCAATCACCAGAGCCGTACTGCTTACCCACCAGAAACCCAAACCCCAGGGTGGGAAAAGGCTGATCATATACCCTGCCACAATACTGGCTCCAGCAATGAAGGCCAGGCGCCGGCCCCGCTTGCGGTTAACGGAAAGCGAAATCAGTTCGCCGATACCCCAGCCGAACCCGGCCGCTATCAGGAAGCTGAAATAGGTGACGGGTCCGATAGCCCACCATGCGGCACCACAGGCAAAGGCCATACCGGTAGCGATTATGATTGCCCTGAAGTAATATCGACGTGTCATGCTGAAAGTGGGGAGTTTCCGTAGCCGGGCACATTCCGGACACCGGGCACCTACCGGCGTCTCTACCATGCAGCGCGGGCATATCGGCCTGCCACACTTACCGCAAGTCAGATTGGTATCAACATCCGGGTGAGCCGCACATTTCACTCGTTTTTTCCAAGTCCCCTATTTCAATTTTTCTTATTTCAATCGCTCAACTGAGCGCCCCGGGATCTCGCCAATGCAACAAGTCGATCCACCACCTCTGACGGAACATCAGCACCGCCCAGCGCCGTTTCGGTAGCCGAGTCAATACCGTGAAAATCGCTTCCGCCCGTGGCAACCAGCCCGTACTTTTCCGCCACTATCCGCAGGCTCTCTCTCTCCGGAGCGTTATAGCCGTCATAGTAGACCTCGATACCTGCCAGACCCGCCCCCCTGAGTTCGACTACCACCTGCTGCCAGTCATCAATAAATAGGGGGTGTGCCAGCACGGGTAGTCCACCCGCACGCACGATAATTCCTGCCGCCTCGACGGGGGTCACTTTCTCCCGTTCGGCATAGGCAGGACCTCCCCTCTCGATATAGCCGTCGAACGCCTCGGTAAAGGAGCCAATATAGCCCTTTTCCAGCATTGCCTGGGCCAGGTGAGGTCTTCCCACCGAACCACCTGCGGCTATTTCTTTCACCCGTGTCCACTCGATACGAACGCCGAGTGCCTTCAATTTTTCTATCATTGCCCGAGCCCTTTCATCCCTCGAATGGCGCATCTTCTCCAGCCCGGCAATGAACTCACCATTTTTTATATCAACAAAATACCCCAGAATATGTACCTCGGCCCGGGCGAAGTCCGTGCTGAGCTCAACACCGGGGATAACTCTCAAGCCCGGGTATGACCTGGCCGCTTTCAACGCCTCGGGAAGACCGTCGACGGTATCGTGGTCGGTGATGGCAATGGCTCTCAGTCCCTGCCGGGCTGCCCGGGACACAATCTCCTTCGGGCGGAAGCGTCCATCAGATGCGGTGGTATGAACATGCAGGTCAACCCGGGATGGCATCAATCTGACTCCCTGGTAAGTCTCTCTATACCTGTGGCCATTCCCGTGTCCCCAGCTATCCTGACCAGTATGGCATCGAAGAGCACCCTGCCACTGCCCACAGAGAGGCGGTGCGGTATCATGGTCAGGAAGCGACGGGTAACAGCCTCAATATCATCCCCGATTACCGATTCCAGCGGTCCGGTCATCCCGATATCGGTAACATATGCCGTACCTCCGGGCAGTACTCTGGCATCGGTGGTACCCACATGGGTATGCGTACCGAGTACGGCACTGACCCTGCCGTCCAGGTAATGCCCCAGGGCTATCTTTTCCGATGTAGCCTCGGCATGAAAATCTACAATAATAGTGGTCGGCAACGGTCTCAGCCTGTCCAGCAGCCCATCCATGGCACGGAAAGGACAGTCGAAACTACCCATAAAGGTTCTTCCTATCAGATTAACCACCAGAACTTCTCCCATCTGTAAATAGCCCCGCCCTGGCACGCCAGGAGGGTAGTTCAGCGGCCGTAAAATGGGCATTTCACTGTCCAGATACGGTATTATCTCCTTCTCCGCCCAGATGTGATTGCCCGAGGTAAGAACGTCTACGCCAGCACTGAGCAACTCGTTGGCCGTGCCTACAGTTACCCCGATACCGCCGGCCACGTTCTCGGCATTGGCAATAACCATATCCACCCCATATTGCCTGGAAATATCGGGCAATAGCCTCTTCACGGCACGCCTTCCAGGGCGGCCGATTATATCACCTATCACCATTATCAGCATCGTTATCCCTTTCCCCCACGGATTAATAGCATGCGATTACACAAAGACCGGACAAACGTCCTGTCATCCAACTTCTTTCTATTTGGCATAATCCACCGCCCTGGTCTCCCGCAAGACGATAACCTTTATCTGGCCGGGATACTGCAAACCCTCCTCTATTTTTTTCACGATATCCCGGGCAAGCCGCATGGCGCCGACATCGTCGATTTCCTCCGGTTTGACCAGAATACGTATCTCTCGACCGGCCTGAATGGCGTAGGATTTTTCCACTCCCTTGAAGCCGGTGGCGATGTCCTCGAGAGCCTTCAAACGCTGCAGGTAACCCTCCAGTGATTCGCGCCTCGCTCCCGGCCTTGCGCTGCTGATGGCGTCTGCTGCGGAGGCGATAAAACCCCAGAGACTGGTGGTCCCGGTCTCGCCATGGTGTTCCGCGATTCCCCTGACCACCTCAGAGGACTTATCCCACTGCTTCACCAGGTCGGCACCAATAGCGGCGTGAGTCCCTTCCACTTCGTGGTCCACGGCCTTGCCGATATCGTGCAGTAATCCCGTCTTTTTCGCTATGGCCACGTTGGCCCCCAGCTCACTGGCAATCATACCGGATATGTGAGCCACTTCGATGCTGTGTAACAGGACATTCTGGCCATAGCTGGTCCGGAACTTGAGCCTCCCCAGCAGCCTCAAGAGCTCCGGGCGCAGACCGGTTACGCCCACCTCGTAGGCAGCCTGCTCTCCGGCACTGTACACCTCCGCCTCAACCTCTTCCCTGGACTTGTTGACCACCTCCTCTATACGTGCGGGATGAATACGTCCGTCCAGTATGAGCTTGGTCAGTGCCTGCCTGGCCACCTCACGGCGCACCGGGTCAAAACTGGACAGGGTTACCGCCTCGGGGGTATCATCTATAATTAAATCAACCCCGGTCGCCTGCTCCAGGGCCCTGATATTGCGGCCCTCCCGGCCAATAAGGCGGCCCTTCATATCATCGTTCGGTATGGACACGCTGGTTACCGTGGCCTCGGCAACCACATCGGAGGCATAGCGCTGGATGGCCTGGGACAGAATCTCCTGAGACTTCCGGTTCTCTTCCGCTCTCAGCTCGCTCTCCCATTCCCGTAGCCTCCGTGACGCCTCGTCCTTTATCTCTGCTTCCACGGCATCCAGAAGCGTTTTTTTGGCCTCGTCGGTGGACATACCCGAAATCACCTCCAGCTGTGCCAGTTGCTTGCCCCTGGCTTCCTCCAGCTGGGTACGAATGGACTCGATCTTTTCCTCTTTTTTGGTCAATTCGCGTCCGCGACGATCCACATCATCCAGTTTGCGTTCCAGAGTCCCTTCCTTCTGTATCAAACGGTTCTCGTTCTTCTGTAACTCCGTGCGCCTTTCGCGGCAGTCCGCTTCAGCTGCGGATCTCAGCTTTGTCGCCTCCGCTTTGGCCTCGTTAACCACGTCCCTCGCCTTATGTTCCGCTTCAGTCTGAATCTGGGCCGCCTTTTTCTCGGCAAGACGCATCTCCCGGTTCAGTCGAAACCTCCGGAAAAAGAAGACGAAAGCCGCCCCAGCCACCCCACCAATAATGAAACTGAAAAGGATGGTTAATATATTTATCGCTCCCATGTTTGTTGGCACCTTTACACCTCTCTTCTGGTAACAGCCCGGCCATTAACCAAGGACTGAAAGGATACCACTTCAATACCTTTGGCAGTTCTGGGTCTATTTCTTGCCCTAATTACCCGAACTAGTCCTTTATTTCCTGCCATAACTGTTCCACAGTGTTATTTATTACCTGATAGGTAAAGCCTCGCTGGCCGAGATAGCTGGCCAGACGATGGCGAAAAATCCGGTATTCTTTTCCCCGCAACCGGTGCGCCCTGGTTGAAGCCGCCCGGTAGGCATTATCTTCGTCACTGATCTCGCCCACCACCTGCTCGATTACTGCCTGGTCAATCCCCTTGCGCCTCAGCTCAAGTCCGATCAGCCACTTGCTGCGCGGGCTGAATAGCTGCCGGTCATTTATCCAGAAGCGGGCAAACTCAAGGTCGCTTACCAGCCCCTGCTCCTTGAGCCGGTCGACCGTTTCCTCGATACTCTTATTGTCGAAACCGTAACGGCCAAGCCGCTCCCGTACCTCGAATTCACTCCTGGGGCGGTAGCTGAGAAAACTCACGGCGGCAGAGAGACATCGCATCCGGGCATCCTTCCGCGATAATGCCTCCATCTGCCCCTGGGTCAGCTCCCGGTCGACACCGAGCCCTTCATCGGCAACAATCTGAGCTGCCAGACTGAAGGCGAACTTCCCTTCGACATATACGTTCACCCTCTCCTTCCGCCCCCTTCCCATTCTCAGAGCAGTAATCCTGCCCATCGCCGGTACCACCCCCACCAAAAAATAAAGGCCAAAGCCCTCAAGCCTCAGCCTCTACAGATACAGTATTCTGTTTTATATGCAATTTCCCTGACGGCCGGATTACTTTTTTTATCGACCTTCAGAAATCGCAGTACTGGTTTCTACGGCTGAGGCTCTAATCTGTTGCTCAATCTCCTGAGCTTGCTCAGGATGCTGCTTCAGGTATTGCTTGGAGTTCTCCCTACCCTGCCCCAGACGAACTTCACCATAGGAGAAAAAAGAACCAGCCTTCTTGACCAGCCCCAGCTCTAAACCAACATCAATCAGGCCACCCTCCCGACTGATGCCACGGCCGAACATAATATCGAATTCTGTGCTACGGAACGGTGGTGCCACCTTGTTCTTGACCACCTTGGCCTTAACGCGATTGCCAATCGCCCTGTTCCCGTCCATGATCGTCTCAACACGCCTAAGATCTATTCTGACCGAGCTATAGAATTTGAGCGCTCTTCCGCCCGGTGTTACTTCAGGGTTGCCGAAGATAACACCAACCTTTTCCCTGAGCTGGTTAATAAACAATACCGCGGTACCAGCCCTTCCGATGGCAGCGGCAAGCTTCCTCAGGGCCTGCGACATCAATCGTGCCTGCAGTCCGACGTGGGCATCTCCCATATCACCCTCGATCTCTATGCGGGGAACCAGCGCGGCCACGCTGTCAATTACTATGACATCAACCGCGGTGCTTCTGACCAGCTCCTCGGCAATCCCCAACGCTTGCTCGCCGGTATCGGGCTGGGAGATCCACACATTATCCACGTCAATACCACAATCAGCCGCATACTTGGGATCCAGGGCATGCTCCACATCAATATATGCTACCGTTCCACCCTTTTTCTGTGCCTCTGCAATGACGTGCTGCGCCAGCGTGGTCTTTCCTGACGCTTCGGGGCCAAATATTTCGGTTATACGCCCTCTGGGTATGCCACCGACACCAAGCGCCATATCCAGCGCCAGTGAACCGGTCGGTATAGCTTCCACCGGCGCCACTTCCGACCTACCCCCCATTTTCATCACAGAACCCTTGCCATACCGCTTCTCGATCTGGCTGATGGCTAGCTCCAGTGCTTTCTCTTTCTCCGTGGTCATTTTCGCCTCAAAATCAATAATACCACAGGGTATGGGCCAAAACAAGTAAGGTTCTACTGGCCTGAAAGCCGACAGGTTAGCCGAATTTCTAGCGCACAATCTCTTCGCCATAGAATCCGATGCCGAAAAAACCCGGCCCCAGATGGCTGGCCAGCACCGGGCCCAGTTCAATGAGCTCCAGATCGACACAATTGAATTCCTCTGCAACCCTCTCTTTGAGCAGCAGGGCCGGTTCCAGATTCTTCGTGTGCACAACATCAACATATATCGGCGATTCTCCACTTATTCGCCTATTCATCATTTCCACGATAGAATCTATCGCTTTGGCGCTGGTCCTCGCCCTGGAGAGAACGTGAAGCTCGCCTCCCTCAAATGCAAGGAGCGGCTTTATTTTCAGCACCGTACCGAGCAGGGCTCTGGCCACCCCGATACGACCACCCTTGGCCAGATACTCCAGGGTCCCCAGAGCGCCGAAGGCATTCATACCCGCGTTCAATTTTTCGATATATTCCTTGAGCCGTGCGAGTCTGTAGCCCGCTTCCGCAGCCCTGACCGCAGGGCCTATCAGCATTCGAAGGGCCACGGTAAGACAGTCCACTATCTCAATTCGGGCCTGGGGCAGCTTGTCCCGGGCCAACCGCGCCGAATTGACCGTGCCACTCAGGCGGCTGGAGATGTGAAGGGATAGAATCGGGTGACCGGCTTCAGCAAGGCTGCGGTAAATGTGGATGAAGTCATCCACCGGCGGTTGCGAGGTGGTGGGCAACACACCCCTTCCGGCCAGGCGTCGGTAGAAATCCTCATTGGTGATATCGATTCCTTCGCTATAGACCTCGGCGCCGAATATAACCTTCAGTGGAATAACACTGATGTTGTGAAGCTCTCGCTCCTCTGCCGATACCAGCGCCGTGCTATCGGTGACAATTCTGACCTCTCCGTTATCCATCCACTATCCACCCCGTATTAAATTTCTGCTACCGGCGGCGGCTGACGTTTATGCGCATTGGCCGCCATCCTGCTCTCAATAATCTCCCTTACATTAGCGGTGGCCTCTCCGGTAAGAAGGTATCGGTCCAGCATATCATAGCCAATGCCCATCTCGTCTTCGTCGGTCTGTCCAGGCCAGAGGCCAGCCGATGGGGGTTTATCGATGATATCCTGTGGGATATCCAGAAAGCGAGCCAGTTCCCGTACCTGGCTTTTGACCAGGTTTCCCAGGGGTAACAGGTCAACCCCGCCATCACCGTACTTGGTGAAGTAGCCCAGAGCTAGCTCGCAGCGATTGCTCGAACCCACCACCGCGTAACCAAGCTGGTTAGCGAAGTAGTATAGAGGAGGCATTCTCAGCCTCACCTTCAGGTTTGCCATGGCCAACCTGCCCCGGTCCCTATCCCTCTCTTCAACGCCCAGAGCCTCGAGCGTTTTATCGAGGACCCCGTCCAGGGCTACTACCCTTATCGGTATATCGAACCGACCGGCAACGGCTATGGCATGCTCGGCATCTTCTTCACAGCTATAGCATGGCATAACCAATCCCAATACATCCTGAGGAAAAGAGCGCCTACATAGTACCGCCGCTACCGACGAATCGAGCCCCCCGCTCATTCCCATCACCACGCCCCGGCAAGCGCTGGCAATGACCTTCTCCCTTATCCAGCCTACCAGAGCACTGGTCAGGTATTCGCAATCCATATATCTCCTCCTCGGCTTTATACGGAAGTATAATACCCCCGGGCAGCATTAGCAAAAGCAGCCCTCAGCCCTGATCGGCATGCTCTTGCCCGTAGGAGCAAACACCCTTCAGGCAGCAACCGTTGCAGCGCGGCCTGCGCTGGCAAACCTCCTTGGCCAGGCGAACCAGCAGGGCATGATATTCCTGGAACAACTGGCTGCTTGAGGGCAAATTATCCATGAAGAGTGACTGGTAGGCCACGTAATCCCCGCCACGGGGCGCCAGTCCGAGACGGTCTACAATGCGGCGTGTGTAGGCATCAATCACAAAAACGGGCTTCTCTGCAGCATATAGGATTATCGAGTCCGCCGTCTCATCACCGATACCGTAAACCGAGAGCAGCTCTTCCCGTAGCTCGGCGGTGTCAAGGGCAAAAAGCCTCTCCAGGTCGTCGCTCCATGTTCCCCCGAGCCACTTCACCAGTGCGACAAGCTTGAGCGCCTTGGCATTGTAGTACCCACAGGCTCGGATAAGGGCAGCAATCTCTTCTTGTTCCAGCCGGCGCAGCGCCTCGGGAGAGAGCAGGTGACTTTCTCGCAGGTTGGCGATCGCCTTTTCCACATTACGCCAGGCCGCCGATTGGGTCAGTATCGCTCCTACCATCATCTCAAACGGGCCGTCGGCAGGCCACCAGTTCTGAGGTCCGTAATGTGAGCTCAGGCGGCGGTATATGTCCTCGAGTTTTCCTTCAAGATTACGGTGGTCCGTTATCCAAGAGGGGACACGGGCGGCTTCCATACAGTCGCTATGAGGTATATAGGGCTTGATATCAATCACAGGTGTACCATCAAAGGCATCAAGCCCTTCCACTACCAGTACATTCCGGCGGCATTCGAGCAACCTGACCGCCATTATCCCCACCGGATTGGGCCTGTTTGGTGAGCGTGTGGCAAACAGACCAACCAGCGGGTTCTCCCTTCTGCCTCGAGGATGCACCATCATGGAGAGACGGCTTCTATACGCCCGGTGCAACCAGTAGAGCACGATGATATGGGAAAAGCCACCGAGGCCTTCGGTCGCTTCGCTGAATGCCTCATCAATAATGATCTCGGATCGCGCCCGCCACGTGCCGGACAGGTCCGGACACTCGGGCACCGTTCGGACAAAACCGATCGGTTTCAAATCTTTTCTCACGTCTTCTACTGCCATGACGAATTAACCCTGACTAAAATGTTAACACCACTGGAAGCAGGGTTACAAACTTCTGCGCATCTCGATTCATCTCCCGATATCTGCCCGCCGATCCATAGAGCACGCTGTCGGCTATAGTATGCTAAAATAGTGTTTAATCACGAGGACGGTAAAAAATTGAAACCTCGCAAAAGGCTGCTCCAGGGTCTTATAATACTGGCCAGCATCACTGCCGCCGGCACCATCGGCTATATGCAAATAGAGGGATGGGCTTTCACCGACGCCCTCTTCATGACGGTAATAACGATATCCACGGTGGGATATGGCGAGGTAAATCCCCTGAGTGCAACCGGCAGGATTTTTACCATATTCCTGATCGTCGGCGGCGTCAGCGGTGCCGCCCTTATCTTCAGCGCACTGCTCGAATATCTCATCGAGGGAAGGTTATACACCACCCTGGGGAGGAGGCAAATGAAATCCAGAATAGAGAAAATGAGAGACCATTTCATCCTGTGCGGCTACGGTAGGGTCGGAGAGGACATAGCCCGCACCTTTGTCGAAGAAGGCATCTCCTTCATCGTGGTGGACAGCCGTCCGGAAATCATTTCCCGGGCAGGAGAGGCTGGCCACCTATACATCCTCGGCGATGCCACCAGCGATAAGACACTATCTGAGGCCGGGGTAGAGCGTGCCAGGGGTCTGGTGGCCGCCGTAGATAGCGACGTCGACAATACCTACATAACCCTCTCCGCACGCGGGATGCGACCCGACCTTTATATCGAAGCGAGGGCCAGTAATGATGAGGCTGAGATAAAGCTGAAGAGAGCCGGGGCCAACCGGGTGGTATCCCCCAATAAAATCGGGGCCCGGCGCATGGCAATGCTCGCCATACGCCCCGGCGTGGTTGATTTTATCGACACGGTAACCTACGGTCGCGGCCGGGAACTGGATATGGAAAATATAATTATCGGCGACAACTGCTCGCTGGCAGGGCAAACCGTGGATGATATCCGCCGGCAGAGCAAGGTTGTTATCCTGGCCATAAGAAAGCAAACCGGTCGCCTCGTAACCAATCCGGCCGGCGATACACCTATCGAGGTCGGCGACATGCTCATCGCTATCGGTACCAGGAAGCATATGTCATCAATGGAAACTATCTGCGAAGGAGGCAAGACGAGTGAGTAAAGTGAAAGTAGGCATTATCAATGTTACCGGGTATGCCGGCATCGAGCTGGCGCGCCTTCTCTCCGGTCACCCTGAAGTAGAACTCACCTCAATTACCGGGCGCAGCCTGGCGGGTAAGACGCTCGGTAGCGCTTTTCCGCACCTGGCTGATATCGAACTCTCTATCTCCGAAAAGCTTGAGGAGGTCGATTTCGCCTTTTCCGCCATGCCCCATCAAGAGAGCGCCAGAGAGGTAATACCGCTTATCGAACGCGGGGTAAGGGTGGTTGACATAAGTGCGGATTTCAGGCTCAAGGATGCCTCCGATTACCTCAACTGGTACGGGTCTCATCACCCCCGTCCCGATCTGCTGGCCAGCGCAACCTACGGACTGCCGGAACTGCACCGCAACCAAATCGCTCAAGCCACCCTGGTAGCCAATCCGGGATGCTACCCAACCGGGGCCATACTGGCACTGGCCCCTGCCGTCAAGCACGGAATAATTACGCCGGAAATCATCATAGACAGCAAGTCCGGCATATCGGGGGCCGGCCGGAGCCTGAGCCTGAAAACACACTTCCCAGAAGCCAATGAGGATATTGCCGCCTACGCCACGGGAGGACACCGCCATCTGCCCGAAATAGTCCAGGAGCTCGGCCAGCTCATACAGGGGGTATCCCCGCGGGTATCGTTTGTCCCCCACCTGATACCGGTAACCCGGGGCATATTGACCACCGCCTATGCCCCGCTGGCAAAAGAAAGCTTTATCAAAGACAGCCAGGGCGCACAAAAAATTCTTGACATCTATCGTGACTTCTACTGTGATGAACCCTTCGTCAGGGTAATCGATTCTCCCCCTCACACCAAGTATTCCTGGGGCAACAACCTCTGCTACATCTACCCGACCCTTGATAAAAGGACGGGGCGGCTTATTGCGGTCAGTGCCATCGATAACCTGGTCAAGGGTGCAGCCGGCCAGGCAGTTCAGAACATGAACCTGATGCTGGGAATAGAGGAAACCACAGCGCTCGGTGCCACCGCAATATACCCCTGATAACCCCCCTTTATCAAGCGGCTGTTTTATGCTATAATTATTCAGGATGGTGAACCTGATACTGGGTATAGTTTTGTGCTGTTGTATTAATCCTTCGCCGGCATTTGAGCCACCGCCATCTGCCTTTTTCGCCTCAACCTCTTCTGGGGACACTTCCATTCATATTTCATTGATATCACGGAGGTAATGACCGTCTATGGTCAACGAAGAGCTGGTTTCCAACGGGCCTCAAAGTAACGGCTACACCGCCGAGGACATTCAGGTCCTGGGTGGTCGCGAAGCGGTGCGCAAACGGCCCGGGATGTATATTGGCAGCACTGACCAGCGTGGCCTGCACCATATTGTATATGAGATTGTCTACAACAGCGTCGATGAAGCTATGGCCGGATTTTGCTCCCGAATAACGGTTACCCTGGAACAGGATAAATCGGTCGCCGTCGAAGACGACGGCCGCGGCATTCCGGTAGACATCCACCCCGCAACGAAGGTGTCGGCACTGGAGACCGTTATGACTACCCTGCATGCCGGTGCCAAGTTCGGTGGTAAAATATACCAGGTATCGGGCGGTTTACATGGTGTGGGCGCCTCGGTAGTAAATGCCCTATCATCCTGGCTCAGGGTACATATCAAACGGGATGGCCGCCTTTATGAGCAGTACTACTGCGAGGGAGTACCGCAGGGAAGCGTATCTATTATTGGAGACGCCAGCGAAACGGGGACCACAACCAGCTTTCTGGCGGACGAAAGCATTTTCGGCGAGGTCAGCTACGATTTCGATACCCTGTGTGAGCGGCTGCGGGAAGTAGCCTATCTCAACAAGGGACTTGAGCTGAAAATCCAGGATAGAGAAAACGACCGGGAGAAGACCTTCTATTTCGAGGGTGGTATCAATAGCCTGGTCCGGCACCTCAACCGGAACCGGGAGGTCCGTCACCGTCAGCCGATTTACATCTTCAAGACAATTGACAGCACCGTTGTCGAGGCAGCCCTGCAATACAACGATGGCTATTCGGAATCTATCTTCAGCTTCGCCAACTGCGTCAACACCGCCGACGGTGGTACCCACCTTACCGGTCTGCGCTCGGCGCTCACGCGGGTGCTCAACGACCATGCCCGCAAGAACAAGCTCATCAAGGAAGATGACCCCAACCTTAGCGGCGAGGACGTCAGGGAGGGACTTACCGCAGTGATCAGCGTCAAGCTTCCCGAACCACAGTTCGAGGGCCAGACCAAGGGAAAACTGGGCAATGCCGAGATTAAAAGCATGGTGGAGGGTGCCGTAAGCGAAGGATTGTCCCTCTACCTTGAAGAGCACCCTCAGGTAGCCCAGCAGGTCATAGACAAGTGCCTGACGGCCGCGAAGGCAAGGGAAGCTGCCCGCAAGGCCCGGGACCTTATCATAAAGAAGAGCAGCCTCGATACCGGTACCCTGCCGGGCATACTGGCCGACTGCTCCGAAAAAGACCCTTCCCTATGCGAACTGTACCTGGTAGAAGGCCCTTCCGCCGGGGGATCCGCCAAGCAGGGCCGCAACCGTCGCTTTCAGGCCATTCTCCCGCTGCGCGGGAAAATCATCAACGTAGAAAAGGCACCTGCCGACAAGATGCTTGCCCACAACGAAATCAGGGCCATCATCACCGCACTGGGTACGGGGCTGGACGACGATTTTGATATCGCCCGGCTCCGCTATCACCGCATCATCCTCATGACTGATGCCGACGTGGATGGAGCACATATCCGCACCCTGCTTTTAACATTCTTCTTCCGCCATATGGTAGACCTGATTCACCACGACCATCTCTTCATAGCACAGCCCCCCCTCTACCGTATACGGAATGGCAAGCAGGAAAGCTGGGTCTACACCGAGGCAGAAAAGGAAGAAAGCCTGGCCAAGCTGAAGGGCGCCAAAAAGCTCGAGCTGCAGCGATACAAGGGTCTGGGCGAGATGACAGCCGAGCAGCTCTGGGAAACCACCATGAACCCCACATCTCGGACCCTGCTGGGCGTAAACCTGGAAGACGCGGTACGGGCGGACCATATATTCCATGTCCTGATGGGAGGAGAGGTATCACCCCGCAAAGCCTTCATCCAGGCTCATGCCAAGAGTGTCAAGAACCTGGACATCTAGTGTACCAGCTTCATTATGGCGCTGAGCTCATATCCGGATTCCTTTAGCCGCGTGCCGCCACCCTCCTGCCGGTCAACCAGGGCTATTACCTTTACTACCCGGCATCGGGCTGCCTCCACCACTTCTATCGCCTGTAGCACCGAGCCCGCCGTGGTCAGCACATCCTCAACTATCGCTACCCTGGAATCCCCATCAAGGTGACCCTCGATTTTTCTCATTGTGCCGTGTTCCTTACTTACCTCACGGACAATGAATATCGGTACCGGCTTACCTTCGATATGGCTTATCAAGCCTGCCGCGGTTACCATGGGATAGGCCCCGGTGGCGACACCACCTACGGCATCAACGCTGGTACCGGAAAGTATGCTGCAAATCTCTCTGCCCACACGGTAGGCTCCCTCGGGAGTAAGGGTAATCCTCTTGCCGTCGAAGTAGTAATTGCTCCTTTTCCCGGAGGCGAGGATAAAATCGCCCCGGATAAAGGCACCCACCTCTTCGGCCATTTCCACGAGCCTCCTGGCATTCTCCGTCTCAAGACACGTTTCCAGATGCGGATAGGTCCAACTCATAATATATACCTGCTCCTGTGTCGTACTTATAGGCATAGCCTATATGCTAGCATACAAGCCCGAGGTCTTGATATAGTCCGCCACCTTCGCCGGAACAAGGTGACCTATCGTTAATCCTCCAGCTACCCTCTCCCTGATGTCAGAAGCACTGATATCGACCAGTGGTGACTCAAGGAGGATTAAACTACTCTTGACGCAAGGGACCAGGGCCTCTATCGAATCCAGATCAGGGCGGTTGCAGCCTGGCCTCGGCACTGCCACTATCCAGCATATTTCTGCCAGTCGGCCAGGGTCCTTCCAGTGGTATAATTCGGCCAGATTGTCCCATCCCATGACGAAGTAGAGTTCATCTCTATTGTTGGCCTTAAATCCGCTTATCGTGTCCACGGTATAGGATGGCCCCGGCCGGTCTACCTCCACCCTGCTCAACTGGTACCTCGGCTCTTCTGCAATGGCCAGTCTCACCATGTTGACGCGGTCTTCACCAGAAGCCACGGCCCCTCCATCTTTCAGCGGCGGCAAACCGGCTGGTACAAATAGAACCCCATCCAGTGCAAGGCTGGATATTACCTCTCTGGCAACGGCCAGGTGCCCGTTGTGAATTGGGTCGAAGGTCCCCCCCATTACTCCCATTTTCGCCATCACCTACTTATCCCCTTGTACCTACGCTACCTCCCACCCTCGCGCCACTCCCATTCAACGCTACCGCAGCGAATCTTATCCCCTGGTCTTATACCCTTGCGCTTCAGCACCCGGTTTATACCCTGCCTCTCCAAACGCCTTCTCACATACCAGTATGCTTCTGTTCCGCTTCCACCACCCTCCACTATTCGTTCCAGCCCGGAAGAATTGATATAAAAAATATCGCCCTCTTTACACACCCGCGGTCTATTGATACGTTCCCCAGGCTGAAACAGTTTTTCCCCCTCTTCCTCCATCCTTGCTTCGCTCTGGCCAGACCACTCCTTTTCTATAAGGTCTTTAGTATCAGCCATAAGATCTCCCACACCCTCACCTGTGGAGGCCGATATGAAATATGGCTTTATCCCTACTTTACCGAAACTACGCCTCAACTCAGCCTCCTTGTTCCTCACTGAGGGAAGGTCAATTTTATTCACCACAACCAGTTGCAGTTTACTGGACAGAGCCTTATCGTACATGGCCAGCTCGGCATTTACCCGTGCCATATCCTCTTCGGGCTTTTCTGAGGCACCGTCAACCATATTTATCAATACCCTTGTGCGAGCCACATGGCGTAGGAATTCATGACCAAGTCCTTTGCCAAGATGGGCACCCTCAATCAAGCCGGGTATCTCGGCAAGTATAAACCTCTCTTCCCCGACTTCCACAACTCCGAGTACGGGCTCAAGAGTAGTAAAAGGATACTCGCCAATTTTGGGCCTTGCCGCTGATGATGAAGCTACCAGTGTCGACTTTCCGCAGTTCGGATATCCCACTATACCGGCATCAGCTATTAATCTCAATTCCAGAACTATATCTTTTTCCTCACCCTCTTCTCCCCGCTGTGAAATATTGGGGGCCTGATTGGTCGATGATGTAAAATGCGTGTTCCCTAGTCCACCAGAACCTCCCCTGGCCACAACCTCACTCATCCTGTGCTCAGTTAAATCTGCTAGCTGAATATAAGCGCCACCTTTCTGTTTCTCCAGCACCATTGTCCCTTCAGGCACCTCCAGCACAGAATGTTTTCCATTTTTGCCGTGCATCTTTCTGCCGCCGCCATCTCCTCCATTCTCAGCGGCATAGAAATGTTTGAGGCTATATCTTCGCAAAGTGCTTATGCCGCGAGTGGCCACCATTATCACATCGCCACCTTTACCTCCATCTCCACCATCCGGACCCCCGAAGGGAACAAATTTCTCGTGTCGGAAGCTTATCGCCCCGTTGCCACCTTTTCCTGCTCTTACCTTTATCTCTGCTCTATCAATCATATTATGTTACCTTAAAAAAGTTCACTATTATTAGATATTATAACATCAGGACATATAATAGGTTTCATATAAACAATAATAATATATATCGTAATGGAGTGCGAGTACTATATTTGTGAGGGATGATGTTAAATTGAGGCTTCGCTGGGGGAATAATCTATAGAATGTTTTATTAAGATGTAAACATTTTGTGCAACAATTGTTCAAATCCGTGTATGGGTTTTGAAAATATTATCGAAAATTAAAATTATCGGTTATGGATATGTATAGTAGGAATGATATCACAAGAAATTGGGTGCGGAATTTGCATCGGTTATAGAAAGGCTGTCGAAAGATGCTCAACAGGAAAAGGCGTTATCTCGGATTGCGGCAATCTTGTTCTTGAGGTAGGGGCTTGTGACAATATCGGAAGCGATTTTTTCACAGGCATGACTTACTGTTGAGGGGTTTCGGTTACCCAGTTCTCTGCCTATATGGGCCAGCGGGCAGTTGGTATCGTTGTGCATCAAGTACATTGCCAGTTGCCTGGCAAGGGAAGTCTCCTTGTCACGTTTAGGGCTCTTCAGGTCCGCGAGAGTCAACTCGAAGTTGCTGGCTACAGCCTCGGCAAGGAGGATGGGGTTTATGGCAGAGCCATCGTTTGACTTATCGGCAATATTCTCGAGTGCTTTGGCGGCAAGCTCCTGGGTGGGCATGCTATCGAATAATCTTGCAAAGGCTATCACACGGTTAAGATTACCTTCAAGCTCCCTGATATTTCGGTGCGATCTTCTGGCGATAAAATCGAGCGTATCCAGGGAAATGCTCTCGCCTTTATTCCTTGCCTTTGCCTGAAGGATTGCTAGGCGGGTTTCAAAATCCGGCGGTAGGATGTCGGCAACAAGGCCCCACTCGAACCGCGAGCGCAGTCTGCTGGCAAGGCGCGGTATGGCTTTCGGGGCCCGATCACAGGTGACAACAATCTGGTGGTTGGCGTTGTGGAGCTCGTTGAAGGTATGGAAGAAGCACTCCTCGGTCTGCTCCTTGCCACTGATGAACTGGATGTCGTCTATCAAGAGCACCTCGGCATTCCGATACCGGTTGCGGAAATCGTCGGCTTTTCTGTCTTGAAGGGAACTGATAAACTCGTTGGTAAACTGCTCACAACTGGCGTAATGGACCTTGAGGCTATTGGCGGCAAAAAGGTGCCCGATGCCATGCAGCAGGTGCGTTTTGCCAAGGCCAACACCCCCGTAGATGAATAGCGGATTGTAGTCCCGGCCCGGCTTCTCGACTATTCCCCTGGCTGCAGCATAGGCAAGCCGGTTGGAACTGCCCACGACGAATGAATCAAGGGTGTATTTTGGATTGATAGCACTGGCATAAGGGCTGGCCCCCATATGGCTGGTACCATTGTCATTATCACAGCGCGCTACGCCGTTACCGGTAACCTGAAAGGTCACCTTGATATCCTGTTGTGTGATTCCGATGAGGGTTTTCTCTATGAGGGAAAACTGGTTACGGTTAAGGTACTCGGCAACGAATGTATTGGGAACGCCCACGGTGAACTGGCCACCCTCGAAACTCAGACCAATTGTTTTTTGAAACCAAGTCTGGAAATTGTGTTTGCTTACCTGGACCTGAAGCTCGCCCAGAGCGGCTTCCCATACTTGCCGGGCGGGTTTGGATGTCATAGCGCCCCTTTCTCATTTTGGTGCACTTGAATAGTGCCTAAAGCAGACACCCACCTGACTGGGTGATGGTTAACTCTACGTTGCAGGACGACATCAATAATAATATCAGGTGATCACCATTGGGGGGCAAGATAATTGGCGCCAATTTTCGCGAAATAACATTTTCGGAATTCCCTTAAAAAGGTCCTTCAAACTGTAAATTTTGCTCGATTATGGACTTTCAGGCTGGTGAGTTAAGATTGGCGAAATTTTGGTACAGATGCTAATATTTAGGCAGTGGCAATGGAGTGAAAACGGCAACATAAGGATATTACATAAAAGAGGGTTGAACGGGGAGTTATCCACTTTTCAGAATGGCAAGTTATCTGAGGATTATTCTCTGAAAATTACATCAACCATCTTTCCTTGAGAAGGTCTTTCAAACGATCAATATTACACGATTTCGATATTTCTTGCGGGAGAAAAAGGGGTTAGGGACACAAATTACGTCAAATATTATAAAGAGGGCGGCCTGATATGAGGGTTGTATTCATGGGAAGCCCCGAATTTTCCGTTGGGCCGCTCGAACGGCTGGTGAGGGGCGGCCACCGGGTTGTGGCAGTCTACACCCGCTCTGACCGTCCGGCTGGGAGGGGGCGTGAACTATCCGTTACGCCGGTAAAGCGGGCGGCAATGGAAGCAGGCCTTCCGGTGGTACAGCCGGAGGTTTTTGAAAGCGACGAGATAGAGCACCTGGCATCTCTTGAGCCGGATGTTGTTCTGGTTGCCGCCTACGGGAAAATATTGCCCCGTGCTGTGCTCGAAATTCCGCACTGTGGCTGCATTAACCTTCACCCCTCTTTGCTACCACGTCACCGGGGTGCGTCGCCGGTGGCCTCGGCCATACTGGCCGGGGATGAATTCACGGGCGTTAGCGTCATGTCGCTTGATGAAGGGATGGATACCGGGCCTTTACTCATGCAGGCCAGGATACCTGTTGCCTCTAGTGACACCACCGGCTCCCTGACTGAGAAGCTATCCCGCCTATCGGTACAGCTAACCCTTTCTCTGCTGTCGCGTTTGCAGACCGGTGATATTGTTTCCCGCACTCAAGACGAGTTGCAGGCGAGTTACTGCAAGCAGGTCAGGAGGGCCGATGGCGAGATAGACTGGAATATGCCCGCCGTGGATATATGGCGGCGGGTGCGGGCTTTCTATCCGTGGCCGGTTTGCCGCACCCGATGGCAGGACAAACAACTCAGAATAATCGAGGGGATACCTCTGCCGGACAATACCGGTGTTGACGCGGGGAAGGTAGCGCTGATAGATCCTTATGAAGCAACGGGAAAGTCGGCGTTCTGTATCGGTACCGGTAGGGGCGCACTCGGGGTGATCAAGTTACAGATGGAGGGAAAGCGAGTCCTGTACTCCGGGGATTTCCTGAAAGGGCAGCCAGATCTGGCCGGGGCTCAGCTGCCCACGAATTGATGCGAGGTTGGTGAAAGACAGATACTGATTGGGGTGGTAAGGAATGGAAGCACCGGAACTAACACACCGGTTTGAGACACTGGTTGACATCATATCAAAGCTAAGGGGCCCGGATGGATGTCCCTGGGACAGGAAGCAGACCCATGTCTCACTGCGGGAAAACCTGCTTGAGGAGTGCTATGAGGTGCTGGAGGCCCTAGACAGGAGAGATGGTAAGTCCCTATGTGAGGAGCTCGGAGACCTCCTCCTGCAGATAGTACTTCATGCCCAGATTGCCACTGAAGCCGGTGATTTCGACATCGGGGATGTAATCAACAGTATAAATACCAAGCTTATCAGGCGCCATCCCCATGTTTTTGACTCGGTAGAGGTTGCCGGCGTTCGGGATGTCCTCACCAACTGGGAGGAACTCAAGAAAAAAGAGAGAAGCAACAGCTCATCCATGCTTGACGGTATACCGAAGCAAATGCCGGCATTGACATACGGGCAGTCTCTACAGAAGCGAGTGGCCCGGGTAGGTTTCGACTGGGAAAGCGACGCAGGGGTGATTGACAAGCTTGCCGAAGAGATTAACGAGCTAGGGCAGGCACAGAGCCAGGAGGAAAAAGAGGCCGAATTCGGCGATATCGTTTTTACAATGGCCAACATCGCCCGGAGGATGGGAATAGACCTGGAGTCTACCCTGAGGGAAACCAACCGCAGGTTCTACCGGCGTTTTGCATACATGGAGGAGCTTTGCCGCAGGCGTAATCTGGAGTTCGCTGGATTGTCCCTTGCAGAGAAGGACCGTTTGTGGGAAGAGGCAAAGGGTGCGCTGGATGCCGAAGGGGGTGGTCGGGGTGAGAGGACTTGAACCTCCGACCTCAGCGTCCCGAACGCTGCGCGCTAGCCGACTGCGCTACACCCCGCCATCAATATTATAGGCTGAATTGGTCGCTTTCGGCAACAGCGGCTTTTTGCAGAGGGCGGAATATGATCAGGACTCCTGTTGAGTGATGAAAAATAATATATCGTTACAGGTGAAAAATTGAAGTATGTAGTTATTATTATAGATGGAGCCGCCGGATGGCCGCTCGCCTCGAAAGGAGGCAGGACCTCACTTGAGCTAGCACGTACGCCCAACCTGGATGCCATGGCCCGCGAGGGAAGCGTGGGCATGGTACGCACCGTACCTCCGGGTATGGAGCCCACCAGTGCCTGTGCCTGTATGTCTCTTCTCGGGTATAACCCGGCGCAGTACAGGCTGGGACGAGCTGCCATCGAGGCAGAGAGTATGGGGGTTGATATTCATGAGGATGAGGTCGTCTTCCGCTGCAATATGATAACCGAGCGTGAGGGTCGAATACACGATTACTGCGCGGGGCATATCGGCAGCGAAGAGTCACGGGAGCTCATCTCTGCTCTTGAGAACGAGCTCGGAGGTGACAATATACACTTCTACCCCGGCGTAAACTACCGCCATATCTGCAAGATTAAAGGACACGGGGAGACCCTCGAGGCAGACTGTACGCCGCCACACGATATCCCGGGCCGGCCCATTAGGGATTATTTACCCGGCGGCAGGGGGAGCGATCTGCTCAGGGATCTTATGCAGCGTTCGGTGGGGGTGCTGGGCGGGCATCCGGTCAATGAGGCCAGGAGTTCGCGCGGTGCTCTCCCGGCCAATATGATATGGCTTTTCTGGGGCAGTGGCCGGTTGCCTGATGTACCACCTTTTCGGGATGTCTACGGTTTGAGGGCCGCTGTAACCTCAGGGGTAGACGTAATAAGGGGTATGGCCAGGGTGATGGGTATGGGGGTGCTAGATATCGCTGGAGTGACCGACGGCATGGATAACGATTTCGCTGCCCAGGGCGCCGGAGCCCTGGAAGCCCTGGGTGACTATGACTTGGTGGTGATTCATGTTGAGGCGCCCGATGAGTCCGGGCATGGTGGTCTGGTTGAGGATAAAGTAGCGGCTATCGAAAAGGTGGATGCCGATATCGCCGGCAGGATGCTTAACTGGTCGGAAGGCAAGCTCCGCGTAATGGTAATGCCGGACCACCCCACCCCCGTTGAGCTGCGCACACATACGGCAGACCCGGTGCCCTTTTTGCTATGGGGTGAAGGGTTCCGTGCCAACGGAGGGGGCAGGCTTACCGAAAACGAGGCAAAAGGTACTGGCCTCTTTGTTGACCCCGGCCACGAGATAATGAGCCGGCTGGTCGGAATGTAGTATAATGTATTGTAACCTTAACTCCGGGATCAATGGTAGAGGTAATTTATAGGTGGCTCTGGTTGTGCAAAAATACGGTGGCTCTTCTGTGGCCGATGCTGCCAGAATCAAGAACGTGGCCGGGCGCATTGCGGCCACCAGCGATGAGGGCAATCAGGTGGTTGTTGTCGTCTCGGCGATGGGCGATACCACCGACCGCCTTATCGAGCTTGTTTACCAGGTTACACACAAGCCCGATGTGAGGGAGTTTGACACCCTGCTTTCCACCGGCGAGCTGGTCTCCAGCACACTGCTGGCGATGACCCTGAAGGAGATGGGGTACTATGCTATCAGCCTGAGCGGCGCTCAGGCTGGGATAAGGACTGATTCTGTTCATAGTCGTGCCCGTATTCGCATGGTAGATTCGATGAGGGTGACCAGGGAGCTGGAAAAAGGCAACATCGTTATCGTGGCCGGCTTTCAGGGCGTTACCGATGAGATGGACATCACCACCCTGGGAAGGGGTGGTTCCGATACCACCGCGGTAGCCCTGGCGGCGAGCCTGGGGGCGGTGCAGTGCCAGATATACACCGATGTGGAGGGGGTATATACTGCCGATCCCAGGATGATACCTGAGGCGAGGCCGATGGCAGAGATAGGCTACGATGAGATGCTGGAGCTGGCCACATACGGGACCAGGGTAATGCACTCCCGTGCCGTGGAGCTGGGAGAGCTGTACGGTATACCCATACTGGTTAAGTCAAGCTTTTCCGATGGGCCGGGTACATTAATTCACGGAGGAGTATCTAGAGATATGGAACTGAGAAACAAGGTGCGAGGTGTCGCCTACGACCTCGATGTGGCAAAGATAACCGTACTGGGTGTTTCAGATAAGCCGGGTATCGCCTCCTCCATCTTCCAGACCCTGGCCAGGGCGGGTATCAGTATTGATACCATCGTGCAGAATGTCGGCACCGATAGGGTCACCGATTTGACCTTCACAGTTGCCAGGAGCGACTTGGACAGTGCCATGGGGGTCTTAGAGCCGATAGCGAAGTCGGTGGAGGCGAAGGAGTGTGTCGGCGGTACCGGTCTGGGCAAGGTAAGCATTGTCGGTACTGGTATGCAGAACACGCCGGGATACGCCGCTCGCATGTTCGAGGTGCTCAGCAAGGAGGGCATCAATATCCAGATGATCTCTACCTCGGAGATCAGGATAACCTGCATCATTGGGGAGTCCGAGGTTGGAGCGGCGGTAAAGGCTCTGCACCGGGCGTTTGAACTGGAGATCGAGGACGAGGAAATCGGGGTGAAAAATCCCGGGAACTGAGGAAAGGTTGTGGCAGTATGGTGACGAAGCAACGTGGATATAACCCCCGGGTTTACGAAGGCCTGATAGTATATAGCCACTAAAACAGTGAGAGGTAACCGGTGATATGTCGATCGGCAATGTAAAAGCGGTAAATATAGAGGAGGAAATCAAGACCTCCTATCTGGATTACGCGATGAGCGTTATCGTCTCCCGGGCCCTGCCCGATGTCAGAGACGGGTTGAAGCCGGTGCACCGGCGCATCCTGTATGCAATGGATGGTCTTGGTTTAAGGCATAACAGCCCCTACCGCAAGAGTGCCCGTGTGGTCGGCGATGTTCTTGGTAAATACCACCCCCATTCGGATACCGCTGTTTACGACACCATGGTACGCATGGCGCAGGACTTCACCATGCGCGCTACCCTCATTGACGGGCAGGGCAACTTCGGCAGCATGGATAATGACCCGCCCGCGGCGATGCGTTATACCGAGGCCCGACTGGCAGCCATCTCGGAGCAGATGCTAGTCGATATCGATAAAGATACAGTTGACTTCATGCCCAATTTCGATAACAGCCTAAAGGAGCCATTGGTACTGCCCACCCGCCTGCCCAACCTGCTGGTAAATGGGAGCTCCGGTATCGCCGTGGGTATGGCGACCAATATCCCCCCCCACAACCTGGGGGAAGTATGTGACGCTATCGGATACCTCATCGATAATCCCGAGGCGACGGCCAGCGAGCTGATGCAGTTCGTCAGGGGTCCGGATTTTCCCACTGCCGGTATTATTTTGGGTAGTGACGGTATTCAGAGTGCCTATGCCACCGGGCATGGTAAGGTGGTTGTCCGGGCCAAGGCCCATGTCGTCGAGGATGTCAAGGAGGTCGGCCATCGCCAGATCGTGGTTACCGAGCTCCCCTATCAGACCAACAAGGCGGCCCTCGTCGAGAGAATGGCAAAGCTGGTTAAGGAGAAGAAGGTCAGGGGTATCAGCGAAATACGGGATGAATCCGATCGCCAGGGAATGAGGCTGGTTATCGAGCTAAGGCGGGATGCCCAGCCACAGCCGGTGCTCAATGCCCTATACAAGCATACCGCAATGCAGGCGGCATTTTTCATCAATATGCTGGCACTGGTTGATGGACAGCCCCGGGTAATAAGCCTGAAGGAGTCTCTTCAGTACTATATAGACTTCCGCAGCGAGGTCATCACCCGGCGATCCCGATTTGAGCTGAAAGAGGCTAGGGCCAGGGCCCATATCCTGGAAGGGCTGAAGGTTGCCCTGGACAATATTGAAGAGGTGATTGCCACCATCCGCAAGGCCCAGACGGCCGAGACGGCACGCAAGGATCTGATGAGCAACTTCAGCCTGACCCAGGTCCAGGCGCAGGCAATCCTTGATATGCCTCTGAGGCGTTTGGCCAGTCTGGAGCGCAAGAAAATACTGGATGAATATGCCGGGGTACTGAAAACAATTTCCTACCTGGAAGAGTTGCTGGCAAGTCCCAAGCGGATACTGATGCTGGTTAAGGAGGAAATGGGGGAGCTGAAGGACAAGTATGCCGACCCGCGCCGTACCGAGATAAAGGATCAGGAGGTCATTGAGTTCAGCGAAGAGGATCTCATACCGCACCAGAATGTGGTGGTCACCCTGAGCAAGCGCGGTTTCGTAAAGAGGGTACCCTCTCAGTCTTACCGGGCGCAGCATCGCGGCGGACAGGGTATACAGGGTCACCCCACCAGGGAGGAAGATATCGTCCGGCTGCTGGTGGTGGCCGATACCCACGACCGGCTCTTCTTCTTCACCAACCGCGGCAAGGTCTTCAGCCTCAAATGCCACGAGGTACCGGACAGCTCCCGCAGCGGTAAGGGCACCGCGGTGATAAATCTCTTCCCGGTTTCAGAGGGTGAAGTGGTCACCGCCATGGTGGTGGTATCCGCATTCAAGCCCGGTGACTATCTGATAATGGCGACACGTTGCGGAGAGGTGAAAAAGACGGCGGTGGAACGGTTTGCCCAAGTACGCAGCAGTGGCCTTATCGCAATGGACCTTGAAGAGGGTGACGAGCTGGTGTCGGCCCGACTGGCTGGTGCCGGCGATGATATAATCCTGGTAACCAGAGATGGCCAGTCGATAAGGTTCCCCGTTACCGAACTCCGGTCGAGCTCGCGGACCAGCGGTGGGGTGAGGGGAATGCGCCTGCTGGGGGGTGACTGGGTAGTCAGTATGGATGTGGTTTACCCCGAGGCATATCTGCTGGTGGTAACAAGACGGGGCTTCGGCAAGCTGACCCCCATCACGGATTACCCCCGGCAACACCGTGCCGGCAGCGGTGTGAGGACCTTTAAGACCGTGGAGAAGACGGGAAAGATAGTTGCGGCCAAGCTGGTTTCGCGCTCGCAGCAGTTGATGATTATTTCGTCAAAGGGCATCATCACCCGCACAGCGGTCAGGAACGAGGATCCTGAGAGGGGTGGCATCTCCATCCAGGGTAGGAACACCCAGGGGGTTACCCTGATGCGGATGAAGGGTGACGATACGGTGGTGGCCATCGCTGCGTTCAACTGATTTGCCGGTACTTCGACCGGCACACGTTATGCCACCGTTCCAGCCCGCAGGCGTTACATTTCTGGTGGCGGCAGTCCGCGGTGACACTGTTTTCCAGCGAGCGCTGGTATTCCTTTTTGAGAAAGTCTTCTCTCAAACCGATGTCGATATGCGACCAGGGCAGCGGTTCGTCCAGCGGGCGTTGACGAAGAGCATAGAAATCGGGATCGAGACCAGCCTCGGCAAAGGCATCGAGCCAGTTCCGGTAGTTGAAATACTCGCTCCAGCCGTCGAATATTGAGCCCTTCTTCCAGGCAAGGTAGATCACCCTTCCCAGGCGGCGGTCTCCCCGTGAAAGCGCCGCCTCCAGCAGGCTGGTGGATGGTTCGTGCCAGGAGAGGCGGATACTCTTTCGCCTGAGACCCCTGTTGAGCATTTCGTGCTTGGCATCCAGTTTCTCTTTGCTGTCCTGGGCAACCCACTGGAAGGGAGTGTGCGGCTTGGGCACAAAGGTGGAGAGGCTGATTCTTATCTGTGGCCTTGCCCCGGCTGATTTTTTACCCGCAAGCCCGATTTTGTTCACCAGATCAATTATCGCCTCGATATCATCGGTGGTCTCGGTGGGGAGGCCGAGCATGAAGTAGAGCTTCAGGCCCTTCCAGCCGCGGGCAAAGGCGTCTGTTGCCGTCTGCAGGATGGTGTCGTCGCTGGTATCTTTGTTGATGACCTGCCTCAACCGGGCGCTGCCCGCTTCAGGGGCGAAGGTTAGCCCCGGCTTCTTGTGGGACGCCAGAGAGTCGAGCAGCCTTACAGAGAAGTTATCGATGCGAAGGCTCGGCAGTGATAGGACCAGGTTATCGTCTTTGTAGCGGCGGAAGAGGCTGGACACCAGCTCCTCGATGCCGGGATAGTCGCTGGAGCTCAGTGAGACCAGCGAGACCTCGCTGTAACCGCAGTTGGAGATAAGCTCGCCGGCCGTCCTGAGCACCGCTTCAGGGGGTCGTTCCCTTACGGGGCGGTAGATGTTTCCCGCCTGGCAAAAACGGCAGCCGCGGCTGCAGCCCCGCTGTATCTCGATATTGGCCCGGTCGTGGACCGTTTCGATATAGGGGACAACCGGCCTTTTCGGTGGCGGCGGAAGCTGGCTCACTATTCTGCGCTCGATCCTCGGGCTGGCGGCAGGTGTGAGCGGGTTTATTTCCCGGAAAAGCCCGTTCGCGTCGTACTCGGGCCGGTAGAGGCGGGGTACGTAGATGCCGGGGATGGATGCCAGCTGCTCCAGCAGCCTTTTCCTGCCTTCGCTGCGTCCTTTGCCTTCGCGCAGGCAGTCCAGTACCTCGGTAATAACCTCTTCACCTTCGCCGATTACGAAGAAGTCGATGAAGTCGCTCATCGGCTCCGGGTTGAGCGCACAGGAGCCGCCCGCCATTATCAGGGGGTGCTCCTGGTCTCTATCATCGGCAAGTACCGGTATGCCCGCCATATCGAGCATATTCAGCACATTGGTATAAGTTAGTTCGTAGCCCAGGGAGAAACCGATGACGTCGAAGTCACCCAGCGGGTGCCTTGATTCGAGGCTGAAGAGGGGCATATTCTCCCTGCGCAGCAGAGATTCCATATCGGGCCACGGTGCAAATACCCTCTCGGCGAGCACATCTTCTCGGGAATTGATGATCTCGTAGAGTATGTGAAGAGCCAGGGTGGACATACCCAGTTCGTACAGGTCTGGATAGGAAAGGACCAGCCGCAGCGGGATGTTCTCCCAGTCTTTGATGACGCTGTTCCACTCGGCACCGCTGTAACGGGCCGGCCGGCTTACCTGTTGCAGTATGCGGTCGAGGTCGCGCAATTTAATCTCCGTGGTAGCCTATATCCTGATTTACTGTTAAACTATAAGTTAAATGCGGGATTCATTTCAATCGCCGCCCGTATTTGGCTGCTTCGCGGAGTTATACCCCTGCGGGAGGGGCTAGGGCGGTACTTTGACGGTCGGGGGCCGGTCAATTAAAATAGCATTGATTATCTGGTGAGGAGAGATGGATGGAGTATATTTGGGCACCCTGGCGTATGAAGTATATCCTTATGGATAAGCCAGGGGGGTGTATCCTGTGCGATAAGCCGGCCCAGAATTGCGATGCGGAAAACCATATCCTCTACCGGGGCAGGGAGAACTTCGTTATGATGAATGCCTATCCCTATAACCCCGGTCATCTCATGGTAGCTCCCTACCGTCACCTGAGTGGGCTGGATGATCTCAGTGATAAAGAGCGCGATGAGCACTTTGAGGTGGTCTGCCGCTGCCTTATGGTGTTGCGTGAGGCTTTTCACCCGGAGGGGTTTAATGTCGGCGTCAATATGGGCAAGGTGGCCGGTGCCGGTATCGATGGGCATGTGCACACCCACATCGTACCGCGCTGGCAGGGTGATTCCAACTGTATGCCGGTGATATCCGACGTGCGAGTGGTTCCCGAAGCGCTGGAAGAGACCTACGGAAGGCTGAGGGAGAAGTTCCGATGAAGATACTGGTAACCGATCCGATAGCCAGGGCTGGCCTGGATATCCTGCGACAGCATGCGGGTGTTGATGAGAGGCCGGGTATTGGCGCAGACGAGCTAGAGGCCATAATCCCGGGCTACGAGGCGCTGATAGTGCGCAGCCAGACCAGAGTTACCGCTCCCGTTATCGAGGCGGGCTCAAGGCTGCGGGTTATCGGAAGGGCCGGCGTGGGCGTGGATAATATCGATGTCGAGGCGGCGACCCGCCGCGGCATTCTGGTGGTAAACTCGCCGGAGGGCAACATTGTGTCTACCGCAGAGCATACCATCGCCATGATGCTTGCCCTGGCCCGGAGGATTCTGCCGGCGCACATCCGGCTTCACTCCGGGGTCTGGGACCGCAGCCTGAAGGGGGTAGAGATTCGCAATAAGACGCTGGGCATCATCGGCCTGGGCAGGGTCGGAGTCGAGGTGGTCGAGATGGCGCGGGGGCTCAGGATGAATGTAATCGCCTACGACCCGATGGTTGCCGGGAGCCGGGCCGATCAGCTCGGTGTGGATCTGGTCGAGATGGAAGGGCTGTTAAGCGAATCGGATTTCGTCACGGTGCATGTCCCGCTCAACTCCACCACGCGAAATATGATAGGCAGAGAGCAGCTAGGGATGATGAAGCCCTCGGCAATGATTATCAACTGCGCCCGTGGCGGCATTATCGACGAGGTTGCCCTCTACGAAGCCTTGGAAGAAGGTGTCCTGATGGGGGCGGCGGTCGATGTATTCAGCGAGGAGCCGGCCTGCGACAACATCCTTCTGAAGAGCGAACGGGTAATCACCACTCCACACCTTGCGGCATCGGCTGTCGAGGCGGAGGCGAGCGCCAGCACCGATATCGCCGAGCAGGTGGCGGATATCCTCGAAGGGCAGCTGGCACGCTCCCCGGTGAACGCTCCCGTGATCTCCAGCGAGGCAATGGCGGTGCTCGGGCCATACCTCCAGGTCGGTATAACCATCGGGCGGATTGCGGTGCAGCTGGTAGAAGGTCTGCTGAAGTCGATCACCATCCGATACCAGGGGGATATCGCCGGGGAGGATACCAACCCTATCAAGGTAGCTGTTCTCACCGGCCTGCTGGAGTCACTGACCGAGGAAAAGGTCAATATCGTAAATGCTGATATCATCGCACGCGGGCGTGGACTACGGGTCAGCGAGGAGAAGGATACTACCTGCGAGAACTATGCCAATATGCTCACCGTTGAGTTGGAGACCAGGGACGGCAGTACCGTGGTTGCGGGTTCCTCTTTGAGGGGAAGAACCCACCTGGTGCGCGTCAACGACTACTGGCTGGAGATTGAACCCACGGGCTATTATATGCTCTTTACCGAGCACGAGGACCGGCCTGGCATGATTGGTGCCATGGGGACCATCGTCGGCGATGCTGACGTGAACATCAGCCAGATGCAGGTGAGCCGGGGGATACGAAGGGGAGGCGAGGCGATGATGGTGCTCTGCCTGGATGACCCGGTCCCCGAGGAATGCTACCGCAGGATACTGGCCATACCGCATATGTACCGGGCGCTCATCGTGAAGCTCTCCCCGGGAGGCCCGGCATAAAGGAGGTTACGATATGCCAGCCATGAAGCGCATACCCCGTGCTACCAGCTTTGACGATATCAGCCATTTTACCCTTGATGCTAAAACCCCGCCCGCCCTCATTGTGGAGCCGGGGGAGAGCTTCGTCGCCGAGACGGAGGACTGCTTCCGGGGCGCTTTGCGGGACAGGCCTGAGCGGCTGTACCCGCGGGACATGATGCCCTATTCGGGAAGGACACCTGCCTGTCTCAACCCGGTCTGCGGCCCTGTTTATGTCGATGGCGCCGGGGCCGGTGATGCGCTGGTGGTTACCATAGAGAAGATTGACAAGCTCTTGAACGGTGTCACATGTACCGTTCCCGGCGCGCACCACTTCGCCGGGCTCTCCGGATGGGAAGATTGCGACCGGAGGTACACCGGTATTATCGAGCACAGGGACGGCAGGGGGACCTGGCGCTATGGTGACCATACCTATACCTGGGAACTCAGGCCCTTTTTGGGAACCTTTGCCACGGCACCAGAGTGGGAGGTGCTCTCCAGCCTGGCAACCAGCTTCGGCTCCCACCCTGCCGGCGGCGGTAACCTGGACTGCCGCGATGTCAGGGAGGGAACCAGGGTTTACCTCCAGTCCTTCAACGAGGGCGGGCTTCTCTACTTCGGCGATATGCACGCATCCCAGGGTGACGGCGAGGTTACCGACATTGCCAACGAGGTGGCCGGCGAGGTGACGATGAGGTGTGATATTATCAAGGGAAAGAAGCTGAACAATGTCCGGCTGGAAACCGATGGTGCCCTGATATCGGTTTACTGCTACCGCCCCGTAGAGGAGGCCATCAAGCAGGCACTGAAGGACCTGATACTCTGGCTTGAAGAGGACTAC
>JAWOBD010000040.1:0-4041 GCA_046498175.1 Dehalococcoidales bacterium
AGGAAGGATTCTTGCCTTATTAAGCGTAACTTCCAGGTAAGTTGCATCATCGTTTCCCAGTTGTTATTATCCAGCCAGTAAATCAACGGGCTAATTATCTCCAGGGTACAAAACATAAAATTGTAATACTGTTCTATAAATGGTCGGAGGGACTTACCGGGTATGATAGGTGCAATCGCCGGCGATATTATTGGCTCCGCCTATGAACGCCACCCTACCAAGAACTACTATTTCGACCTCTTTCTGCCAGGATCCAGGTTTACCGACGATACGGTACTGACAATAGCGGTCGCAGACTGTATTATGCACGGCAAGGAATTCGCTCCTGTCTTAAAGAAATACGGGCGGAAATACAGGAATGCCGGCTACGGGTCTATGTTTATCAAATGGCTGGGCAGAGACAGCTACATCCCCTATAACAGCTTCGGTAACGGCTCCGCAATGAGGGTTAGCCCGGTGGGATTTGCCTACCCCGACCTGGACGAGGTTCTGAAGGTGGCTGAAGCAAGCGCCTCGGTAACCCACAACCATCCGGAGGGGATAAAGGGGGCACAGGCAATAGCCGCTGCCATTTTCTTGGCAAATGCCGGGAAAAGCAAGGAGGTAATACGAAAATACATAGAAGCCACCTTTTCATACAGCCTCCGCGACAGCATCGACAACATACGCCCGCGTTACAGGTTCAACTCAACATGCCAGGGTTCGGTCCCGCAGGCAATAATCGCCTTTCTGGATTCGGATAACTACGAAGATGCGGTGAGAAAAGCTGTTTCTCTCGGCGGTGACAGCGACACACTGGCCTGTATGGCTGGGGGAATTGCTCAGGCATATTACAGGGAAATCCCTCAGGCAATACTGGATAGAGTAAGAGAAACGCTGGATGAAGATTTGCTGGTTATCCTGGACGAATTCAATACAGGATACGGCTTATTATTATAGCTATTTACTAACTGACAGGTAAATACCCTGGCAAGAAGCGTCTGGTAGTTAAAAGAGAATACCTGTATGCGCCTCTTACCATATCCAATAAGGTCAAGACCACTGGCATTTCGCAAACGCAAGATATGACGATGTGGGTGCAGATATCGACTCAGCCGGATACGGTGGTAATCTCAAAGGGGCAGGCTATTGCCTCTCTCGGGCAAACCGCCTCGCAATCGGTACACCAGTCGCACTCTGCATCATCTTTGATAGCCACCCTGTTACCCTCAAGATATAAAACACTGTTCCGGCATACTTCAATACAAAGCCCGCAGCCATCGCAGCAGTCAAGATACAATACCGGCTTTGGAAACCCTGCTCTATCCCGGCTACCAAGTGTAATCGTTTCCGTAATGGGCTGTGCGTCATAAGAGGTAGATGCCTCCCCCAGTGGTTTATAGAACTGCCATTCGCCGTTTGTCTTTGTGGTGGCCAGCCTATGGTGATGGATAACGTCCAGGATAGCGGGGGCTGCAAGCTTGTGGAGTGGATAGGAGCACAGCGCCGATATTTTCCCGGGCCTAACAATCGGATCGAGCCTTCTTTCGTAATCCATCAATACCGGCCAGTCCTTTTTCTTAAACCAGCCCAGGTCTCCACTCGCCCTGATACCGCTATACCCATTGCCGATTGCCCATCCCAGCCTGGATTGCCACTGTTCCAGTACCAGATCCGGGTCGAAGGTCCCATTTTTCAAATAGAAATCCGAGTAATCGATGAACTCCACCTGCTCCTTGATCAAGCTTTTCCCGTAGTCGGGCAATAAACGATCGAGAGCAATTATTGCACTATCCTGAGCTTCGCCTCCGGGAGTCACCCAAATACAGTACTGGTTGTTATCCAACCCATACTTGAAATAACTGCTCAATAAACGGTTCAAGTCATCAAAAGACTTATAGACGACACAATTATGGTCGCCAAACTTAGCCTCGCAAACCGATTTCATACTATCTACCACAACTACATGGTCTCCTCTAACTGATCACCGACAATAAGCCAACTTCTGCAACTATACGCAGCGAATACAGCACCACTATTACTATTTTATTATGCTTGACACAATTATGCCACATTCCCTTAGTTTCTTGATAACCCTCGCCTCCACTTCTCTAATAGTACCCGGTATTCCAAAGCCCTTTATTAAAGACAATACGAAATAAGGGAAGTGTAATGTAACCAGGATCACTCACATTGCTCGTGGGGCATCAGGCTATACACCCGCTTTTATTAAATGCCATCGTAAAACAGCATAAGCCTATTTCTGGTCATAAATCGACGTTAAAAATGTCCTTGAAGATGTTATACTCATATTACCCGGTTGTATCCCAGAAGTTCAGAAGGAGGTGGCACAATGCCCAAATTTTCCTTTATGCCCAGGGAAGAAAAATTCTTTATTTTATTCCAGCGCAGTGCAGAAAATTTGTTTATCGCCTCTACCAAATTGAGGGAGCTGTTTCATGGCTGTGATTCGATTGAACGAAAGGTAGCTGAAATAACGGAATACGAACATCAGGGTGATTCAATAACCCATGAAATTATCTCCCTACTACATCGTACTTTTGTTACACCTTTTGACCGGGAGGATATCGCATCTTTAGCACAAAGGCTCGATGATGTGATGGATCTAATCGATGCCGCGTCTGATGCAATACTTATCTATAAAATAACCACTTCTACCAACCGGTCCAAGGAACTATCCGATATACTTGTAGATGCCGCATCTTCCATCCAAAGTGCCATTCCCCTTCTAAAAAAACGCTCTGATCTTAAGAATATACTGCGTTATTGCGTTGAGATCAATCGCTTTGAAAACATTGCGGACCGCCTTTATCGTGCGGCCATGGGTGAACTCTTCGATGAGTGTAAGGATATAGCCCTGATAATCAAATGGCGTGAAATATACGAGTATCTGGAGTCAGCAACCGATCGTTGCGAGGATGTTGCCAATGTCTTTGAAGGTATCGCCCTAAAGCATGGCTGACCCTCTCCTGCTAGTTATCATCTCACTGGCCCTGGGATTCGGGCTGGTAAATGGTTTCAATGATGCGGCCAATGCTGTTGCCGCAGCTGTGGGGTCACGATCGATATCTCCCCGAAATGCGATAATACTTGCTGCATGCATGAATTTCGCGGGGGCTGCTTCAGGCACCGCCGTTGCCCAAACCATCGGTAAGGGTATATTGGTGCCGGAGACAATATCCTACCTTACTGTTATTTCCGGCCTGTCCTCTATTGTCATCTGGGGAGCTATAGCAACATATCTCGGGCTCCCGGTAAGCCTCACTCATGGTTTTGTGGCCGGGCTGGCAAGTGCCGGGGTAGCGGTTGCGGGTACGCAAGCGGTTATCTGGAGTGTAATGCAGCGTATCCTGATATCGGTGGCCAGTGCTCCACTGCTAGGATTTGCCGGCGGCTTCGGTATAATGGTTCTTTTATCCTGGATATATCAGCATTACAGGCCAAACAGGATGAGAATCGTTTTTAGCCGTCTGCAGTGGATTACCACTGGTTTTCTAGCCTACAGCCACGGGAAAAACGACGGGCAGATGCCCCTCGGTATAATTACAATGGCTCTAGTAATCCATACAGGCCAGATTGGTCTATGGGATAGTATACCATGGTGGGTGATTGCAGTATCCGCATCATCGATAAGTATAGGTACTGCCGTCGGAGGTTGGAGGGTTATCAAGACTGTGGGTATGAGAGTAACCGCCTTGAATCCGGCCCGGGGGTTTGTTTCCAGCCTGACAGCCGCTTCGGTAATCGAAGGGGCTTCTCGACTGGGTATACCGGTAAGCACAACGCACTGCTCCAGCGCTGCCATTATGGGGGCTGGAGCAAGCAGAAGGCTTTCTGCAGTTCGCTGGGGAACAGCAAAAAATATTGTTCTTGCCTGGGTGTTAACTTTCCCTATATGCGGTGGACTGGGCTACTTGATTGCCTACTTATTGAAGCCCTTCTTCTAATATAATATTCATAAAATAAGAGCCTTAAAGCATAACGGGCCGTATTACAAAGCACCAACGGCAGCCGGCAAGTCCAGGTTTAAACATTACTCCC
>JAWOBD010000064.1:0-7379 GCA_046498175.1 Dehalococcoidales bacterium
GGTATCATCGCTGCAGTAAAGCTCGAAGACTGGGATAAAATGATTATCCGTCCCCACGAGAGCACGCGCTGTAAGCCGAAGGATGACCGTCTTAAGATACTCTGGTCACTAAATGTCAATACCAGCCCTGTATTTGCCGTCTACGAAAATCAGGGGGGGCAAATCTTCTCCATACTCTCGCAAAAGGAGAAAGACACACCGGTTATAGAGCTGGAAAACGATGGAGAGAAACACAGGGTATGGGCCATTACCGATACTGAAGCTATAAGCCAGATATCGGGGCATCTATCCAGCCAGCCGCTCTATATCGCCGACGGACACCACCGCTACGAAAGCGCCCTGAATTACAAAAAAGAGAGGCTCACCTGCTGCCCTTCCTCATCAGGAGAAGAGGGATTCAATTTTGTAATGATGGAACTGGTCGATTTAACCGACCGGGGACTGATTATTCTCTCTCCACACCGGCTGGTAAGAGGAATAAGCCGCTCGATACTGAACCAGCTAAATAACAGGCTGGCAGCGGTATTCCAAACCGAGGAAATACCGCTTGATACAGGCGATATTCCAGGGCAGGTCAATAATCTGCTGAACGAAGATGATAATAACAAGGTTCGAATAGTGCTTTTTGGCCCATCCACTGATAAACTGATAGTCCTAACGTTAAAAGAACTCGATACGGCCAGTCAGATGTTGCCCTACTTCCACAGTAGCCTGTACAAAAGGCTTGATGTAAGTATTGTTGACCACATCATTCTGGAGGAAATGCTGGGCCTGACCAGTGAACAGGAAGAGACATCGCTCGATTTCAACCACGATATTGCTGTTACCATAGACGAGGTGCTGAAGCACGAATATCAGCTTGCCCTATTCCTACGACCAACCAGGACAGAGGTAATAAAGGCCATTGCCGATACGGGTGACCGTATGCCCAGGAAATCAACCTATTTTTACCCCAAGCCTCCCTCAGGTCTAATCCTCCGTCGGCTGGAATAAGAGACGATTATATCTTCACCAACCTGGCAGTATACACATCTGGGATAGCCAGTATCTTTTCGATCTGCTCTTCGGATAATGGCTCGTCAAGAGACAGAATCATCAATGCCTGTCCTCTTGGCTTGAGACGCCCCACGTGCATGGAACTTATGTCAACATCGGCATCACCGGTTACTCTGCTCACGGCGCTTATCAACCCAGGGCGGTCAAGGTGGTCGCAGAATAGGAAATAACCGCCGCCCGGTGCAATATCAAACCAGTATTCGTTTATCCTCACAATATGCAGTTCACCGCGCATAACCGTGCCGGCAACGGTGATAGTCCCTCTGCTGGTCGTCGCCTCGATGGTAACGAGGCTGGAATAGTTCTCACAGGAAGCCTCCTTCTGTTCCACGACCATGAGACCACGTTCCTCAGCGACGATATTGGCATTTACCACGTTAACCCGCTCCTCACTAATCTCCTCGAGTATACCTCCCAGAACCGAGGCCTTGAGAGGATTGGTCTCATAGTCCGCTATCTCACCCTCATAGCATATCTTTATAGTACTCATCTGACCTTCAGCAAGCTGGCTTACCAATCTACCTAGGGTATGTACTGCCTTCATAAACGGTGCCATAATGGACAGCATATCTGCCGAGATAAAGGGAGCATTTATCGAATACCGGGCTGGCTTACCAAGGAAAACATCAGCTATCTGCATGGCCACATCCCGCGACACCATCACCTGCGCCTCAGCGGTCGAGGCACCCAGGTGAGGAGTTACAATAATCCGGTCGCTCTCAAAGAGAACACTGTCCGTGATAGGTTCCTTGGGGAAGACATCAACGGCAGCACCTGCCACTCTCTTCTCACTTACCGCATCGACCAGCGCCTTCTCATCAATCAATCCCCCGCGGGCACAGTTGATAATGCGAACATCGGGCTTGACCAGACGCAGTTCCTTTTCACCGATGAGGTTCCGGGTGGTATCTGTCAGCGGCAGGTGGAGAGTAATAAAGTCCGCCTCCTCAAGTAACTGCTCCAGGGTATACAGCTCGACTTTCAGATTACGGGCACTTTCAAGGGAGACAAAGGGGTCATAACCGATAAGCCTCATTTCCATGCCCAGGGCCCGCCGGGCCACCTCGGAACCGACGCTACCCAGACCTATGATACCAAGCGTCTTATTTCTTACCTCGGTACCCATATAATCGCCACGCCGCCACGCACCCGACTTGAGACTGCTATTGGCCTGAGGGATATGCCGAGCCAGCGAAAGCATCAGTGCCATGGTATGCTCGGCAGCCGATATGGTATTACCGGTGGGTGCATTGACCACCACTATACCACAGCGTGTCGCCTCATCAACGTCGACGTTATCAATGCCAATTCCCGCCCGGGCAATTACCTGGAGCTTCTTACCCGCCTGAATTATCTCCGGAGTTACCTTGGTCTGGCTACGCACTACCAGAGCCTCATAGTCACCGATTACGGAGACGAGTTCTTCCGGCTTCAAGCCCAGCTTAACATCCACCTCCGCACAGCTATTCAATATATCAACACCTTCATCGGAAATCTTCTCAGCAACCAGAACCCTCATCGACTACCTCCTGAATCCGGCCTGGGGCAGAGCCGCCTCGAGCGCCTTTAATACCGTATTTATATCTCCCTCGTTCACCCATCCAAGGTGTCCGATACGGAAAATCTTTCCCTTCAGGTGTAGCTGACCGCCACCGAGCACAATGTGATGCTCTTCCCTCATTATTTTCAATAGCTTCGTAACATCGAGCCCGTCTGCCTCCCCAACAGAGGTAACCGTATTGGAAGCGTAGCGCTCGTCAGCAAACAGGGGTAAGCCCAGGTCTTTCAATCCCCGCCGTGTCATATTTCCAAGGCGGGCGTGACGTTCCGAGATGGCATCCACCCCCTCCGAGAGCATCATGTCCAGAGATACCTTCAGCGCAAACACAACAGAAATGGCCGGCGTCCACGGCGTTTGCGCCTTCTCCAGATAGTCCCTGGCCTTGCCGAAGTCCCAGTAGAATCTCGGCATACTGGCCCTGGCGTGAGCCTGCCATGCCGCCTCGCTTACACTGACCATAACCAGGCCTGGTGGCACCATCCAGCCCTTTTGCGAGCCGGTAATGGCAACATCACACTTCCATTCATCCACCGGCAACTTGATGGCACCCAGACTGCTTATAGCATCAACCAGGAGCAGCTTGTCGAAATCCTTTACCACCCGGCTTATTCCGGCCAGGTCATTGGTAATACCAGTCGACGTCTCATTGTGGGTTACCAGCACCGCCTTGATTTCGGGGTCTTCTTCAAGTGCCCGGCGAATTTTATTCACGTCGGCAGCTTGACCCCACTCAAAACGCAGGTTGACAACCTCAGCCCCGAATGTCTCTGCAATGGTTGCAAAGCGTTCGCCAAAAACCCCGATGGAGACCGATAGCACCTTGTCACCGGGCGACAGTGTATTAACAACGGCAGCCTCAAGCCCACCCGTTCCGGAACCGGTAAGCAAAAAGACATCTCCACTGGTCTGAAATACCTTCTTCAGATTGGCCGTAACCTCATTCATCGTTTGCCCGAACTCCTCACCCCGGTGGTTTATCATCTGCCTGCTCATTGCCTGCAGAGCTTCAGCCGGACAGGGAGTCGGTCCCGGAATTCGCAGGTGTTCCATTTTCGCCCTCCAATCAATTTATGATATGCATCTCAAAAATAAATAATTACCTCAGAAACATGATTGCCGGGTGCAATAAGCAGTTATTATTGCTAGGTAGACCTAATGTGGCCCCGCTTGCCAACCTTTATCGTTGTACCGCCGGGAAAAGTCCAGTTTACATCGGTTATTTTTTCCCCGTCAACGTCCACGGCACCCTGCTCGATAAGCCGTTTGGCTTCACTGCGGCTTTTGGCAAGCTGGTTGATAACGAGATAATCACGCAGGTTAACGTTCGCTTTGGTACCCTCTCTTATCTCCTCGGGGTTCTTTCTCTCCTGAAAAACCCTCCTGAATTTTTCCTCCGCATCGCCGGCTGCCTTTTCGTCGTATAGATGAGCCACGATCTCTCTGGCCAAACGCTTCTTGAGCAGCATAGGATTGGAACTGCCGCTCTCAATCTGTCTCCTGAACCCGTCCAGTTCCTCCGCGGTAACATCGGTAACCAGCTCGAAATAGTCCATGATAAGCTCATCGGTTATGGACATCACCTTGCCGTATACCTCATCCGGAGCCTCGGCAACCCCGATATAGTTGCCCAGGCTTTTACTCATCTTCTGACTCCCGTCCGTACCGATGAGCAGTGGTGACAGAAACACCTGCTGGGGACGCTGGCCCACCTCGGACTGCAGTTCACGACCCACGAGCAGGTTAAATTTCTGGTCAATACCACCGAATTCTACATCGGCCTCTACGGCCACCGAATCATACGCCTGTAAAAGCGGATAGAGAAGTTCGGTTACCGCGATAGGACGCCCCGTTGTATACCGTTTGTTAAAATCCTCCCTGGCCAGTAGCTGAGCCACGGTAAATCTGCTAGTGAGGCGAATGACATCGTTCAGGTCAAACTCGCCAAACCACTCGCTCTGCCACCTGACCTCCGTCTTTTCCGAGTCAACTATCTTAAAGAACTGCTCCATGTAAGTTTTAGCATTGGTTTTCACCTGCTCCGGGGAAAGCATGGGACGGGTTACAGAAGCACCGCTGGGATCCCCAATCTGGGCCGTCCAATCACCAACAATCAGAATAACCCTGTGCCCCAGGTCCTGAAATTGGCGCAGCTTCCTCAAAGTGACCATATGGCCGAGGTGAATATCGGGGAAGCTGGGGTCGAAACCCTCTTTCAGGCGCAATTGCTTCCCAGAATCGAGGAGTGCCTTAATTTCCTCCTCGGAGATAATCTCGGCAACACCCCTTTTCAGGAGATACTCCATTTCCATATCACCGGCTTTGCCGCCATCATTCATAGATTCCATTTCCGGCATCGAGTAGAGCCCTTCCCTTCTCTATATCCACAGCTATCTGATGTTTCAGCTTATCAATACTATCAAACCGCACCTCGCCACGTATGCGCTCCACAAAATCAACCCTCAGTTCTCTGCCGTACAGGTCACCGGAATAATCAAGAACGTAAATCTCTACAGAACTACGGCCATCGCTAAAAGTGGGACTGCTTCCAATATAGGTCATTGATTTATAAGCCAAATCATCAAGATAAACCAGCGAGGCATAAACACCTTCAACCGGTATCGCCTGCTCCGGTTCAATACTCAAATTTGCTGTAGGAAAACCCAACGCCATACCACGGCCAACCCCCGCGATAACTTTGCCATGCAGACGGAACGGTCTGCCAAGTAATTCGTACACTGCCCCCATATCGCCACGGGCCAATACCTTCCTGACCAAGGTACTGCTCACCGCCTCACCATTCACCAGCAGCGGAGGTACTATGGTAACTTCAAAGCCCTTTTCCTCACCCAGTCTCATCAGGACATCGATATTGCCCTCTCGATCGCGACCGAGAGCAAAATTTTGCCCTACCACAAGCCCCTTCATCCGCAAATATTGTTGCATCAGCCGGACAAATTCCGCGGCACTGACATGCGCCAGTTCCCTATCAAAGGGCATTATGAAAACAGCATCGACATTTTCGTTGCCCAGCAGTTCGATTTTATAGTCAAGGCTGGTCAAAAAAAGTGGTCCTTTGTAATTTTGCAGCACTCTCTGGGGAGGAGGATTAAAGGTAACTGCTCCGCTTAAAAAGTTATGCTCCCTAGCCTTTTCTTTCAGCGTCGCCAGCAGGTGCTTGTGGCCAAGGTGGACGCCGTCAAAAACCCCGATGGCCAAGACGGTATCGCCTTCCAGCTCACTCTGGGAGAAGGACCGGGCTAAATCTTCCTCTATCGACATGCCATTTGTTGAGTGATATTTATTAACCGCCAGGAATTGAACTCTGTGGGGACTATCAATGACCTCATCAGACCGCAGCTAATGAAGACATCTAATAATAGCATAACGCTTTTCAGGCGTCAATTGGATTTCGGTTCGCTTATCTCTTGCCTGTGATTGAACCGGTAGGTTATAATTTCCAATAGCCCAAGCGCCAGCGTAGCTCAGTTGGTAGAGCAGCGGTTTCGTAACCCGCAGGTCGTCGGTTCGAATCCGACCGCTGGCCCCATTATGTAACCGGCGCATCGAATCCCTTTCCCGAGATTCTCCCCTCATAAACATCAACCCAAAGATACAGCCTTTCGCATTCTCTATCATGTCCCTGCTTGTACAACAGGAACTCGATCTTTTGCTGCATGCCGGCCCGAGCCGGCATAAATACCACCTCTTTCTCCCACTTCCCGTCTTGTTGAAGGTGGATATCGACCTTCGTCTCGAATAATAGATCGCCCGACCTCACCTCCAGATAGTAGTCCTGTACCTGCTGCTCCCTGTTGACAATTCCAACAATAACCCTTGCTTCCTCACCGAGAACCAGCTCCTCGGGATAACTAGCGGCCTTCTCTTCCAATCCGAGAAGATAGAACTCGGTATACCGCTCCGGCTGCGGCGGATGAGCAATAGTGTAGCCCAGTATTCCCACAGCCGCCACCACGGCAGCCACCAAAACAGCGGTCATTGCTTTGCCATGAAGGGAAGACCGGTTCACCATATGATACCTTTGCAGTAAAATCCGCTCGCCATTATTCCAGCACAGTCCCGATACCAGGTACTATATCCGCCAGCTGCTCCATGGATATCTCCTCCCCCCCTACACAATAAGCTTTTTTTGATGATGCTGATACCACTACAATATAAAGGGGTGCTTTGTGAGCAAAGCAAAGCATGGCACCAGCCAATTCAGAAGTGCAAACCTCTTTCTCCGCCACCGTGATTATCATTGTCCCGTTTATTTTTACGGGCCTCTCGATTACGAATTCTTTCTCGTCCATTTGAATTGGGCCATTATCCTTATCAGATTGATTATTCCCAGCGAAGAGCAAAGGCGCAGAAAGGGTACAATGATATGAACAGGACGCATCCTCGACACCAGATAAAAGTGGCCTGCTATTACAGCCTCTTCCGAAAAAGCGGGCTCTATTTTCACCCGGTAGGGCAGAGAGGAGCAAAGGAATTTTACCGGCAGTGCTACAACGGCGAAGAGGAGAGCAGTATAAGCCGGGTCTCCGATACCAAACCGGATATCTACATCAATGTCCTTGACCCGACAAACCCTGCGTATATCCCAGATAAAACGCATGAACCTCTCCGGCGCCCTTTCCATCTGCACAATCTTCCAGATCGAGCCCGCCCTAAAACTCGCCGATACCCTCCTCTTTCTTGCTAGGGACCTGCTGTCATGACTACCCTTCCCCATCCCTACCAGCCCATAAAACCAGCTTAT
>JAWOBD010000017.1:0-4204 GCA_046498175.1 Dehalococcoidales bacterium
GGTTTACCATGGAACCGCCCACGGTAAGGGCAATGCAGCGATGGGATAAGGAACTTGACCGAGGGGCTCTCAGTAAGGCCCTTAAGGAGAGGGCAAGGAAAGAAGCCGAGGCTTCCAGGGAGCAGACGGTCGCCGCGCTGGCACAGGACCTACTCCCTACCCTCTGGAAGGCGGTCGATGCCGGGGAAGAGCTCGAGTACTCCGGTTGGAGCTGGTTTTTCCGCCTGGTTGAGAGTAGTCTGGGAACTGAGAAATTTCAGAACTTCATCGTCCGCTATCTCAAAGAGCGCGAGGGGCAGTCTGAACTTGCCCCAGCTCAACCTGACTGGGCTTCAGATACAGAAGCCAAAGATTAACCGTAAGAGGGGGAGAATAGTGAGAGGGCATATCACTAAAAGAGGTAAAAACAGCTATTCTATCGTAGTAAATATGGGAACTGACCATGTGACTGGCAAACGTAAGCAGCAATGGTTCACTATAAAGGGAACTAAAAAAGATGCTGAAAGTAAGCTCAACGAAGTTCTGCACCAGCTTGATAGCGGAACGTTTATTGCACCAAGCAAAACTACTGTAGCAGAATTCCTTAATAAGTGGTTGAGGGATTATGCAAAACCCAATCTAGCCCCTAGGACCGCAGAGGGATATGAAAGCATTATTCGCCGTCACCTAATACCTGCGTTGGGGACCATACCATTAACTCAGTTAAAGCCAGAGCACTTGCAGCGCTACTACTCTGAGAAGCTATCAGAGGGACGGTTTGATGGTAAAGGTGCTTTGATGCGTACAACGGTATCACACCATCACACATGTATACACCGGGCATTAGAGAATGCCCTTAAGTGGGGGCTTATACGCCGTAATCCTGCTGATTCGGTGACTCCACCGCGCCCGCAACGCTCCGAAATGCATACTATGGATGAAGACGACCTTTACAAATTCCTAGAAGCTGCAAAGGAAACGCCGTACCATGTCATTTTTTACGTGGCGCTTTTTACAGGGATGAGAAGGAGCGAGATTTTAGCCTTAAGGTGGTCTGATGTGGACTTATTGCTATGCCAACTGCATATAACGCGAAGCCTTCACTATCTGCGGGGTGGTGAAATTATATTCAGAGCACCTAAAACTGTTAAAGGTCGCCGAATGGTAGCGCTTTCACCATCCCTAGCACTATTGTTACAGGAGCATAAGGACAAGCAATCGGCACAAAGGGCAATGCTAGGTTTAAGTCTAGCAGACGACGACTTGGTATTTGCTGATCCCGAAGGTAAACCGCTATTACCGGATACAATAAGCAATGCATGGAGAAAACTAATAAAGCGTGTTGGGCTTAAAGGAATTAGATTGCATGATGCCCGTCATACCCACGCTTCTCTAATGCTAAAGCAGGGAGTTCATCCTAAGATAGTTCAAGAGAGGCTGGGTCATGCAACTATATCGACAACTCTTGACCTGTACAGCCATGTTTCACCGGGCCTACAACAAGCAGCAGCAGAGAGTTTCGATAAACTGTTAAATGGCAGGCGTAAAAAGGCAGCAGTTGAAGAGAATGGTTAGCAAAACGTTAGCAATTTTACATTATGTATAGTGGTGATATGGTTAATAATGGTGATTTTAGCTTTGAAAAGTGGTACCCCTGGCGCGACTCGAACGCGCGACACGCGGTTTAGGAAACCGCTGCTCTATCCTCTGAGCTACAGGGGCTTGAACCTAAAATAACGTTTGATAGCACTGATTTCTTGTGATTTGGCGGTGTAATTTCTATTTGTGCCTTTGCTCGCGCCTGCGGGAAGGAATTCATCAGGTAGTGCCATCGCATCACTTTGCATCCCCTCAATTATATGGCTATAGACGTCCATTGTAAAGACTACTGAGCTGTGTCCGGGGGCTTCGCTAATAACTTTAGGCTTTGTTTTGCGTAGTACCACTTGGGACTCGCGAAAGTATATTATGAGGTTATGGAATCTTATATTATCAAGATTAACTTGATTGGTAATCCAAAGTTAGCTGGTTCCCCAACTCGATGTATGTGGACTCTCGCTCTATTTTATATGGCCTAAGTAACGAAGCCAGTTTTGGGGTCACAAGCGGCTATAGCTCAGCGGGGAGAGCATCGGTCTGTGAAAATAGCGCCGGGCGTCTTGAGTCATGGTTTCGTGTCTGATGTAGAACACCTGGCTTGGTTGGCCAAAACTGTTCCGTGCATATAACGCATTCCGGTATCAACCCGCCAATTGTTGCTAACGAGAAGTAATCGGGAGCATAGCAAGTGGTGCTGAGCAATTCGATATAAAATTAACTAGTCCACCGAGCCATGCCAGGATGAGGTATTAATTTGCTCTGAGATATCCACTACATAGGCACGTTCGGTTGTGGGGTCGTAGGCAAGGAGTGCAAGTTGACCACTGGGATTGGTTGGTTTGTCGCCATACCAGTTCCAGGAACCAATACCATCATCAGCCGGGCGGAAGTGAGTCACGGCCATTTCATACATACCTTCCAGGTCGCCTGCCTCGTCTTCCGGGGTACTGCCGAAAGGCCCCGTGTTCTCAGTGAAACCTACATCGGGATATACCCAGTATTCGAAGTCGGGATCAAGATCTGTAACTGTCCAGGTGAAGATAACCCGCGCTGGGGTGGTGCCCCATAGTATTTTGGCATTTGTGATTTGGCCATCAGGCTCTACTTCCCAGGATGAGACATCGATTTGCTCTGAGATGTCTACAACGTAAGCGCTTTGGTCTGCGGGGTCGTAGGCAAGAAGTGCAAGTTGACCGCTGGGATTGGTTGGTTTACCCCCATACCAGTTCCAGGAACCTGTGCCGTCGGCCGCCGGGCGGAAGTGAGTCACGGCCATTTCATACATACCTTCCAGGTCGCCAGCTTCGTCTTCCGGAGTGCTGCCGAAAGGCCCCGTGTTCTCGGTGAAACCTACATCGGGGTATACCCAGTATTCGAAGTCGGGGGCAAGATCTGTAACTGTCCAGGTAAAGATGATTTGGTCAGGGTCAGCGCCCCAGGAGATGCCGGCATTGGTGATCTGACCGGTTGGCTCTACGTCTCCCGTATTTACAACCAGGTTGGAAGATGCTTCTTCAGACCAAGCCCCGTTGTTGTCCTGAACCTTAATATAAATAATATGTTCGCCTTCTGATAGCCCGGAGGTTTCGAATGAAGCCTTGCTGCTGAGGTCGCCATCAATATTCGACCTCCAGCGATAGGCAACTACCGTGCCATCTGTGTCAGTACCGTGACCGTCAAACGAAATTGACTCACCTGCCAAAGCCTCGACAGGTAATATCGAATCTATGTAGGCAACCGGAGGTACGTTGGCAACCGGGGATGGCTCTGGCGAAGGGCTCGGTGTGGGTTCCGGTGTAGGAGATGGTTCCTCAGGTGTAGACATTATGCAGCTTCCAGCTGTGGTGCCCAGGATCGCCAGGCTTACTAATATACCAATAATCTTTTTCATAGGATTACCTCCTGATCTTCTTACAGTATATTCATAAATCGTCCTGAAGTCTACCTGGTGAGATATCCAGGGGATCGAAGAAGCATACGCAGATGGGAAGATATGAAATGAACAATCGGTGGCAAAGCAATTACCCGAGATAATTCGATAAAATGGCTTCTTGTCAAAGAAAGCCATATTACCGAGAAAACGGTTAAATAATAAGAGCCCCCGGGATTCCCGGAGAGCTTTTTTATGTCCTCTGGTTTTATACCTTATCTTAATAAATGATAAGGGGATAGTTTGAAGGGGCTTCGCCCCTTCAAGAATAGAAATCCCCCTCTCCTTGTCAAGGAGAGGGGGATACAGAGGGTGAGGTTACAAAATAATTACCAGGATCTTCGGGTCCTCACGATAAGGACAACAACCACCACTATCAACGCGGCGCCGATACCGATGACAGCATATATCCAGGTGGGGACTATCTGCTCGGCCGGCGGTATGTTGATATCGGGTGGCTGGGTGGGAGCCGGTGGCTCAACGACCACTTCTTCCGGAGCGGTGGAGAAGGTGCCGATATCGCTCTGGGAAAGCATGGTGCCGTTCTTCCAGGCGGTTACCTGCCAGTAGAAGGTATCGCCGTATTCCAGGGTTCCATCATAGGAATAGGCGGTACCGGACTGGTCTGAGGTGGCCAGGGCGCTGGAGAGGTCGGAGTTCTCGGAGAGGACGAAGCTATAGGAGGTTGCTTCGGGA
>JAWOBD010000047.1:0-4931 GCA_046498175.1 Dehalococcoidales bacterium
ATAAAAAGCTCCCTGATGTGAAAACATTTATCAAGAGCGTAAATAAAAAAGACGAAAAACGCAACGGCCTGAAAATCCGTTTCGGCTTTACCAAGCGGAAAAGATAGCATCCCTCACCCTCTATCTACAATACTGGTTACATAAAGGGGTGACCTTCACCATCGAAATCGGGGAGATAATCTTCCGGAGAATCCATATCCTGCATCCAACCCTGCCCGAGCCCCAATTCAGCCATTATATCAAGCACTTCCTGATATTCCGCAGTTGATATTTTGCGCGATAGCTCGGGATATTGAAAGGCCCGGTATATGGGGTGATATTGCGACATAGCGCTGACAGCAACCTCCCCGGATAGATCTTTTGCCAGCCAGGCCAGTGACTCGCGGCTACCAGCCAGCCCACCGGGCAGTATGAGGTGCCGGACAATCAACCCGCGCTTCGCCACCCCCGATTTATCCACCACCAGCCCCCCGACCTGCCGGTACATTTCCCTGATAGACCGGCGGGATATAGAGACGTAATCCGGGGCTTCCGAAAAGCGTAGCGCACAGGAATCAGAGGCATATTTCAGGTCCGGCAAATATATGCTTATAATACCATCCAGTTCCTCAAGGGTAGCGACCGAGTCATAGCTGTTGGTGTTATATACCAGCGGCAGGCTGAGTCCCATCGGTACCGCCTCGACCAGGGCACGGACGATTTGCGGCACGAAATGAGTCGGCGAAACCAGGTTGATGTTGTGGCAGCCAAGCTCATCCTGCAGATAGAGCATATGCCCGGCCAGTGTCGATGTTTCGACTTCGTGGCAACGCTGGTGCTGCTGGCTTATCTGGTAATTCTGACAGTAGACACACCTCAGATTACAGTTGCCAAAGAAAATGGTACCCGAACCCTGCTTTCCAGAAATAACCGGTTCCTCTCCGTGGTGTGTACAGAACGAAGATACCAAGGGCAGATAGCCGGAATTACAGAAACCGCTCTCCCCCTGAAGGCGGTTACAGTGACACTCCCTGGGGCAGATATCACAGGATGCCAGCCTCGCTTCCAGCCTGCTGGCCCTTCGCTCAAGCTCACCGGACCTGTATAGTGCGATATAACCCGGTTCTCCCATCGATTGAAAGCATCACCTACCAGATAGTGAAACATTAAAGGATTGACGGTAGAAAGGTACAAATCTAACAAAGATACCCAACGAAATGCCCGGCACAGGCAAACTGAAACGTGATACCCGAGTAGATTACGTCAATCCCGCCCGTGCAGACTAGGTGCCGAGTTTATTCATCAGAAAGGCGATATTTTTACCAAAATTCCACGCGGTTCTCATCCCCTCTTCGTCCTGCTTCACGCTACCTTCCTCATGGCTACCGAAAGCAACGTTCCAGTAAGTGGAACCGGGAATATAGCAACCCATTATCTGAAACCAGAAGGTGAGCTGCGCCAGGGTGAAGTTCTTGCCAGCACGCCTGGCCACTACCAGAGGTCCTCCCACCTTGCCCGCAAAGGGGCGGCCATTAAAATAGGCGATGTAACCGGCCCTCTCCATAAGCGCTTTCATTTGTGCTGTCGCTGAGCCGAAGTATACCGGTGAGGCGAGTATTATCGCATCAGCCGCCTTCATCCGCTCATACAAAGGCCACAGGTCGTCTTCAATGGGGCAGGATTCCTCCTTCTTGCAGTTATAGCAGGCGTTACAGGGCTTGATTTCCATCTCTGCCATACTGATTATTTCTGTAGCTATCCCCTCCTCCTCAATTGCCTTCAAGGAATGTGAACACAGATAATGGGTATTTCCGTTCTGCCTCGGGCTACCCGAAATGGCAATGGCCTTCAAATTGCACCCCCTTCCATAGTTTCACTCTATATCGTCAACGGATTTTAACTTCTCCAGGGCATCACCTATCCGTTCCAGCACACGGTCCCTGCCCAGTACAGACATCGTATCGAAAAGCGGCGGCGCTATAGTACGTCCGGTAACAGCTACCCGGAGCGTACCGAAGAGCTGTCCCGTCTTCAAGCCCAGTTCTTCGGCCAGCGGCCTCAGCGTTCCCTCCAGGGTGGCAATATCAAAGGAAACCAGGTTTTCAAGCCTCTTTCTGGATATCTCGAGCGCCCGGAGGGATGACTCCCTGTCCATCCCTTTACCCACCAGAAGGCGAGGCTCATATTCGAGCCTGCCACCGAAGAAAAACGAAATCATTCCTGGCACCTCAGCCAGATTACGGGCCCTTTCCTGAACAAGGGGCATAATGCTTTTTATGTATTCTACCGGTAACGGCCTATTTATATCGGCAGGCAGGTGCTCTTCCAAGAAGGGCAACGCCCGGGCAGTCAAATCGTCCGTACTGAGGCCGCGAATGTATGCCCCGTTCATCCAATTGAGCTTATCCCGGTCAAAAACAGCTCCGGTACGACTGACCCTCTCCAGGGAGAAACTTGCTATCAGCTCATCCCGGGAAAGTATATCGGTCTTATCATCCAGAGACCATCCCAGCAGGGCGAGAAAATTCACCATCGCCTCAGGAAGATAGCCCTGTGCGCGGTAATCGGTTATCGACACCGAGCCGTGTCTCTTGCTCAGTTTGGCACGGTCAGAACCAAGTATCATCGGCAGGTGGGCAAAGTGCGGCGGCTCAAAGCCCAGAGCCTTATACATCAGGAGGTGCTTGGGCGTACTGGAAAGCCATTCTTCAGCCCTGAGGACATGGGTTATCTCCATCAGGTGGTCATCAACAACATTGGCAAGGTGATAGGTCGGGTAACCGTCCGATTTGAGCAGAACCCAGTCGTCGATATTGCCGTGCTCAAAGGCGACATCACCCCATATGACGTCATTGAAAGCGGTTCTTCCCTCCAGGGGGGTCTTGAAGCGTACCACGGAGGGTATACCCTCCGCCTCTTTGTGTGCCCGTTCTGGCTCGCTTAAATCACGGCACCGCCGGTCATAGCCCGGTGGCTGCTTGCGCCTGGCCTGCTCCTCACGCATCTCCCTGAGACGCTCCGAAGAGCAATAGCAGCGGTAGGCATCGCCCTGCCGAATGAGACGTTCGGCCGCATCACGATACAGGTCAAGGCGCTGGGACTGGAAATAGGGCCCGTATTCCCCTCCAACACCGGGGCCCTCATCCCAGTCAAGCCCGAGCCACTCGAGACCTCCCAGAATGGCATCCAGTGCACCCTCGACCCTTCTGGCCACATCGGTATCCTCGATGCGGACGATGAACCCGCCACCGCTGTGTCGGGCAAACAGCCAGTTGAACAGGGCAGTCCTGATATTACCAACATGGGGATAGCCCGTGGGGCTGGGGGCAAAACGCACTCTAACCGGTCTGGTCATGTAATCTCTCTGTCCACAATCGGTGATTTATCAAGTATTCTAACATGATAGCAGGAGAGAATCTAATCGAGGCCATCCATCACCCCTTCAAGTTCTGAAGGCAGGCCAGAGGTAAATTCAACATAGTCGCCAGTGTCAGGAAGGGTGAAACCCAGCCGACAGGCATGCAGAAAAAGCCGCGGTAACAGGTACGATTTCGAACCATAGACCCTGTCGCCAACCACGGGGTAGCCTAAGGCGGATAAGTGTACCCGTATCTGGTGAGTGCGCCCAGTCTCCATCCTTGCTTCTATCAAGGTATATTCCTTGAGGTGGCGGATAACAGAATAATGCGTACAGGCCGCCCTCCCCTCACCGTCTTCGACTACCGCCATCCGCCTCCGGTTACGCGGGTCGCGCCCAATAGGCGCCTCGATAATCCCCTTATCAGGACCCAACCTCCCTCTGACCAGAACCAGATATGCCTTTTTAACAGAACGCTTTCTGAACTGTTCAATCAGGTCAAGCTGGGCCGGAACGTTCCTGGCTACAACCATAACCCCTGATGCATCCCTGTCCAAGCGGTGTACTATTCCAGGCCTCAAGGAGCCGCTATCGCCAAGCTCGGGGAAATATGACAACAGGACGTTCACCAGCGTGTGATAGTTATGCCCCGGCGCAGGATGTACTATCATACCGGCCGGCTTGTCAACAACGACCACGCTATCGTCCTGATAGATGATTTCGAGGGGCAACGCCTCAGGGACGAGCCGGCAAGGAGATGGTAAACTTACTTCCACCCTGTCACCGATATCGAGCTTCATAGCAGGTTTGGTTCTGTGGCCATTAACCACTATCAGCCCGTCAGCAATTAATTGCTGTACCTGACTCCGTGAAACGGCAGGGCAATTCCCGGCAACAAACCTGTCCAGCCGTTCACCCGCACTAGCGGCAACAAAGCTATATCTTGTACCTGACACCTCTCACTCATCACCAGTATGCAGCTTCTGCAAGCAGCAGATATATTGCAATGACATAAATGACTCCGTTTAATCAATCCTCAATACGACGGCAGCCCAGGTCATCGGAGTCACAAGTTTCCTGCTTCTCCTTGACTAACAAATATATCAGCGATCCGGCGAAAACACCGACGCCACAGGTTATTGAAGCATCGGAAACATTGAAGGTGGGGAAAGTACCAACACCGATAAAATCGGTTACATATCCCAGTGATATCCGGTCAAAGAGGTTGCCTATGGTACCACCCAGCATTACACCGAGAGCCGCCTTGCTTACCATATTGTTCAGAAAGGAAAAGCGCCGGCATAGGTAAAAGGTATAGATAAGAATAATACCAACCCCGATGAAGCTGACTACCGTCAGGGGAAAGGTATGGCCCTGAAAGATTCCAAAAGCGGCACCCGTATTCTGGCTGTGGGTTATGTGGAAAAACGCTCCGTCCGGTACCGATTGACCCAGGGCTATATTGGAGCGCACCCAGGCTTTGCTGAACTGGTCGGCAAGAACCACCGACAAAGCGATAAGCGAAAAAGCGACGTTATACCAGCGCTCTCTCCTAACGCTATTTAGCTTTCGCATTCTTTGCCTGTCCAGCCTT
>JAWOBD010000011.1:0-20580 GCA_046498175.1 Dehalococcoidales bacterium
AGCCGCGAGTCACTGGCCTGGCTGGCAAAAGATCTATCCGGGGAGGTTGCTGTCAGCGCTATGTCGCAATATCACCCCATATACCGGGCCTTTCAATATCCCGAGCTATCGCGCAAAATATCAACTGAGGAATATCAGGAAGCGCTTGATATAATGGCTGAATTGGGCCTGAGCCGGGGTTGGATGCAGGAGATGGATTCCTCTGATGATTACCTGCCCGACTTCGAAGGTGAGGGCCATCCCTTTGTATAACCGGTATTGTAAACAAACAGGAAGTGATCCTATCTTTTCCGCTTGGTAAAGCCGAAACGGATTTTCAGGCCGTTGCGTTTTTCGTCTTTTTTATTTACGCTCTTGATAAATGTTTTCACATCAGGGAGCTTTTTATCACTCATTATACTTTCCTTTTCTGGATATGGGGCAGAGCCAGCATTTAATTCTAACACATTCCGGGTGATATGGCCATTGGCGTAGCAGGAGATGTTTTTGGCAAACACCTCTGTCGCGGTATTACCTGGGAGCTTTTTGTTTGTGTCGGTGGTCACCGGAGGTTTCAGTTTTCACCTCTGGCTGGCAGGCGGGGCAGAAGTAGGTGCCGCGGTTGCGCACCGTTACCCTTTCTATGGGGATATCGCAAACGGAGCAATTGTTTCCACCCAGCCGGTGGGCGACACGGAAGCTGAATTGGGCGATGCCCTCCTCTCCACCGGGGCGGTAGTATGTGTTCACGCTGGCTCCTTTTTGTTCGATCGCTGCACGGAGGATTTTTCTGATACTCCGGTGCAGCCGTTTGACCTCCTTTTTACTCAGGCTGCCACCTGGTCTTAAGGGGTGTATCCCGGCAGAGAACAGGGACTCGTCGGCATACATATTACCGATGCCGGCGATTAGCTTTTGCTCGAGGAGCAGTGCCTTTATCGGTGCCTTGCGGTTTTTTAGCAGGCTTGCCAGTAGATCGGCCGTGAAACTTGCTTCCAGTGGCTCGACTCCCAGTTTTTTATCGAGGCTGTCCGTGTCTTGGCAGAGCCACATCAAACCGAACTTCCGCGGGTCACGGAAGTGTATGGATATGTTCCGGTCCAGATGGATTACAGCGCGGACGAATCTCTCCGGTTGGTCGCCCCCGGATTTGAGCAGCAGGGAACCGGTCATTCTGAGATGGATTATCAAACTGTCGCCGCTGGCAAGCCGAATAGCGAGGTACTTACCGCGTCTGTAAAGCCCGGTTATTTCTTGCCCGATGAGGCGGGCGCGAAATCCCTCTTCTGAAGAAGCAGGGATAATGCCTTTCCAGATGAGGGTGAGGCTGGTAATACTGCGGCCGGTAATATGGGGGGTAAGCTCTCGCCTTATCGTTTCGACTTCAGGAAGCTCGGGCATCTACCTTTTCCATCTCCCCCCAGTTATTACCGGTCTTGATATCTACCTTGAGCGGTATGCTCAAAACCAGGGCGGTGGACATAACCTGTGGTACCAGCTTTTGCATTATCTCCATCTCATCCCCGGGTACCTCGAGGATAAGTTCGTCGTGTACCTGTAAAAGCATCTTGCTTCCCAGATTGCGGCTGGCTATCTCCCGGTGCAGATTTACCATGGCGACCTTGATGATATCGGCTGAAGTTCCCTGTACCGGCATATTGATTGCCATCCGTTCGGCGGATTCTCTCACCTGCCTGTTGGTTGAATTGATTTCGGGGATAAAGCGTTTTCTTCCCAGCAGGGTCTGAACGAAGCCCTTTTTCCGCGCCTCCTCCTTGATCGAATCCAGGTATCCCTTCACCCCCGGGTATTTTTCGAAATAGGAGGCGATAAACTGTGCTGCTTCCTGGCGGGTCAACTCGGTGGCCTGTTCCAGACCGTAGTCACTCATCCCGTAAATGACCCCGAAATTGACCGTTTTGGCCAGGCGGCGCATATCTGGTGTTACCTCCTTTACGGATACACCAAAGAGCCGGGCTGCAGTCGCATTATGGATATCCTCGTTGTGCCCGAATGCCCTGAGCAGACCGCTATCCCGGGACAGGTGTGCCAGGGCGCGCAGGTCTATCTGAGAGTAGTCACCGGCCAGGAGGTAATAGCCGGGTGGGGCGATAAAAGCATGCCTTATTTCACGGCCAAGTTCGGTACGTATGGGTATATTCTGCAAATTTGGTTCATTGGACGATAACCTTCCGGTAGCTGTCCTGGTCTGGTTGAAGCTGGTGTGTATCCTGCCGGTATTTCTATCCGCCAGTGCTGGCAGGGCGTCGATATAGGTCGACTTGAGTTTGGATAGCTGGCGGTAGTCCAGTATGGAATCGATTACCGGGTGAACGCTGCGCAGGCCTTCCAGTACAGAGGCATCGGTTGAGTAACCGCTCTTTGTTTTTCTGGTCGGGGGCAGCTTTATTTCCTCAAAGAGAACGCTGCTCAGCTGCTGTGATGAATTTATGTTGAAATGATGTCCCACGCCGTCGTAGATAGCCTGTTCCAGAGTCGATAGCCTCCCGGCAAGTTGGGCGGAAAGCCTTTCCAGACGTTTCATATCGAGGGCGATACCGTTGCTCTCCATATTTACCAACACCGGTATCAGCGGGACCTCCACCTCGGAGCAGAGCTGCCATAGGCCGTGCTCGTGGAGTTCGGGACGCAGCACTTCTGCCATCTGGCCGGTGACGTCAGCATCGGCACAGGCATAGTCGGCGGCTTTTCTCACCGGTACACTTGACATCGCTATCTGTTTGCTTCCCGAGCCTATAAGGTCGGTAATCGGGGTCATTTCAATACCGAGCCGGATGAAGGCAAGTGTTTTCAGTCCCAGGGATTTCTCACCCAGCAAGTGGGCAGCCAGCATGGTGTCGAAAGCCAGGTTATTCACCTTGACCCCGTATCTGGCCAGCACGGTGATATCATATTTACCGTTATGGGCGGTTTTGCCTATCGACGTATCTTCAAGTATCGGCTTGATTCCCGCGATAACTTGCTCCAGGGGTAGCTGCCTGTCTGCCTCTGCATCTCGGTGACCAACCGGTATATAGTAAGCCTCATGAGGGCCGGGAGAAAGGGATATACCCACCAGCTGAGCCTGCATTGCGTTCAAACTGGTGGTCTCCGTATCGACGGCGAAGGAACCGGCAACCTTGAGCCGTTCGCAGAGCTCAACGAGCTTCTGGCTGCTGTCAATTATATGATAGGCCGCGTGTGAGCGGGGTTCACCTCTGGCCTCAGACGCAGATTGAGAAGACGCCTCATCATCATCCAGTTCGGGGAGCCTGGGAAGCAGGCTGTGAAACTCCATTTCCCGGAAAAGCCCGGATACCTGATTCCGGTCATAGTTGCCGATGCGGCAATCATTGAGGTGGAGGGTAAACGGTGCGTCGGTAACGATGGTGACCAGTTCCTTGCTCCTGCGAGCAACGTCCTCGTTCTTTTTGAGCAATTCCCTCAGCCTGGGTGGGGTAACCTGGTCGATAGAGGCATATATCTCCTCCATGCTGCCGAATTTATTGATCAGCCGGGTGGCTGTCTTCTCCCCTATGCCGGGCACACCGGGGATGTTGTCGGAGGGGTCTCCCTTGAGCCCTTTCAGGTCGGTTATGTAGCGGGGGCTGACACCGTATTTATGGCTTACCGCTGCCTCATCGTATAGTGCGGTATCATTGAAGGATCGCTTCGGGGCGAAAACCTTTACGCCGGGTTCTACCAGTTGCATGGCATCGGCGTCGCCGGTAACAATGATGGCATCGATGTTTTGCTCGCTAGCCTGACGGCTGAGAGTGCCCAGGGCGTCATCGGCTTCAAATCCCTCCATCTCGAATATGGGGATATGAAAAGCCTGCACAATTTCTCGCACCCTCTTCATCTGTTCTATCAGTTCCTCCGGTGTCGCCGGGCGCTGGGCTTTGTATTGTTCGAAGAGCTGGTGTCGGAAGGTGGGGGCTTTCTTGTCGAAGGCGATGGCCCAGTGGGACGGTTTTAGCTCGCTTATTGACTTCAGTAGTATGATAGTGAAACCGTAAACGGCGCCGATAATCTCGCCTGTCCTGCCTACGGTAAGCGGTGGTAAAGCATGAAAGGCGCGGTGAACGAGTGCATCGCCATCAAATAGCAATAGAAGCTGTTTACCCATAAAGCTATTATAGCAGAGTGGTGCCGTGGCCGGTTAATGTTCCGGGGAGAACATCGACGCTGGGCCCTGTGCTGCCTTGAAATGGTCGGGCGGGTTTTGCTATAATCCGCACATGGTAATTGATTTCCATACCCATGTTTTCTCCCCGCGTATCAGGAATAATCGTGACCGCTATGTCGAGGCCGACCCATCTTTTGCCCTTCTCTATTCCGATAAAAAAGCCAAACTTGCCACCGCCGATGATCTGGTCGCAAGTATGGACAAAGATGGTGTCGATATGTCGGTCATCTTGAATATCGGCTGGACCACCCATGAGCTCTGTGTTGAGACCAACGACTATATTATGGAATCGATTGCACGTTACCCGGACCGCCTGATCGGTTTCGGGGCAGTGCAGCCGCAATCAATCGATGCTACTGTTGCCGAGATAGAGCGGTGTGCCCGGGGTGGTATCAGAGGGATTGGAGAGCTGAGGCCGGATATGCAGATGATAGACCTTGGTGATACTGAGGTGATGGAACCCTTTGTCCAGGCTATGACGGAGCATAAATTCATCCTGCTCACCCACTCCTCCGAGCCGGTGGGACACCAGTATCCGGGCAAGGGAAGCGTTACCCCGGAAGTCCTCTATTACCTGATAACGAATTATCCCGAGTTGACCATAGTATGTGCTCACTGGGGTGGGGGACTCCCCTTCTACGCCCTGATGCCGGAGGTCGAGAAGTCGATGGACAGGGTATTCTTTGACTCGGCAGCCTCTCCGTACCTGTATCGGCCCCGTATATACCAGCAGGTCAGCGAACTGGTCGGCACCGAGCATATTCTTTTCGGGAGCGATTATCCCCTCATTGCCCAGAGCCGCTTTCTGAAAGAGATAAATTCCCTCGAGCTGAGCGAAGAGGACAAGACCCTCATCCTCTCCGGTAATGCCCGCCGTTTACTCGGTATGGACAACAAACGGGGGTAGGGGTTGGGTTTGGAGCAGGTTCGCTCTTTTATTGCCGTTGAATTGCCGGATGAGCTGAAGTCGCGGCTTGAACGTATACAAACGTACCTGAAAGGCTTCAACTGCTCCGGAGTAAAGTGGGTCAGGCCGGGGGGGATTCACCTTACCCTGACCTTTCTCGGAGGTATACCCGTTGATGCAATCGCCGGGGTTAGCGGTATAATCGGAGATGCGGTCAAGGGGAAAAAACCGGTTCAACTTGCTGTGGAAGGGACGGGAGTTTTCCCCAATGTCGGTGCAGCTCAGGTTGCCTGGGTTGGCATAAGAGGGGAAACGGAGGGACTGGGTACGCTGAAGAGCGATATTGACAGGAGGCTATCCTATCTGGGGTTTACGCCTGAATCCAGGCCGTTTAAGCCCCATCTTACCCTGGCCCGCGTTGGTAGAGGGGTACCACGGGAGGAAAGGGGACGTTTCGGAAGGCTCGTCACGGAGGCGCGTTTCGATGCGTACCATTTCCGCGTTGACGGTATCAGCTTGATGAAAAGCCAGCTGAGCCGGGAAGGGGCGATATATAGCCGGATTAGCCTGAACCGGCTCGGGGCGGGATAAGTTCGAAACGCTTGTCAACTTGTTGCCCTTCGGTGTATACTGGGGAAAATTATCTCGGTTGGGAGGTGGACTTAATGGACCAATTCAATTTGCCCAAATGCCAGAAATGCCAGACCGGGGACCTGGTACCCCTGTCTGACTTCGGTGGCCAGGGAGCAGCCATTCACTACAAAGCCTGGGTTTGTACCAACCCTGGTTGTGGCTTTAACCTGAAGATCAGAAATGGCGATGTATATATCAATGAACCCATTATGAGCGGAGCACCCCACAATACCCGGTCCCACTAAATATCCATAAACTGGTTCCTGAGCCTGGATTACGGACTGCAGGTGTTGGCTTTGCTTGTTCGAGCATCCAAAATCAAGAGCGCAGTACTTGATCTGCTATATCCCAGGTTTTGTGTGGCTTGTGGCAGAGAAGGCGCTTTTATCTGTTCTGACTGTTACCGTTCGTTGCGAAGAATAGTGCCGCCGGTTTGCCCCCTCTGTGGCAGCCCGCAGGCGAGCGGTTTGCTCTGTTCGCGCTGCGTTGGTTGGTGGGCATCAATAGATGGTATCCGCTCGCCCTTCCAGTTCGAGGGTGTGATGCGCAGTGCCATACATCAGCTGAAGTATCGAAACCTCCGTGCTATTGCCAGCACGTTGGCTCATTTCCTCGGCGATTACTACCGGGATGGTCCCATACCCGCCGATGTCCTGGTCCCCGTACCGCTGCACCCGAGAAGGCTGAAGGAACGCGGCTATAACCAGTCTTTGTTGCTGGCCCGGGAGCTATCCAGACTGGTCGGTTTACCGCTGATAAGTAATTGTCTGGTAAGGACAGGAGCGGCTTATTCGCAGGCCAGGACAGAAAATGTTAAGCAGCGTTGGGAAAACGTGGTCGGCGCCTTTTCCTGCCGATACCGGATAATGAAGGGTAGCAGGGTCTTGCTTATCGATGATGTCACCACGTCGGGGGCGACCCTTGATGCCTGTGCCGCTGCCATCAAGGATGCTGGCGCTGCTTCGGTCTGGGGCCTGGTGCTGGCAAGGGAAATCTAGCCGGCCCGGAAAACCGGGAAAATAATGCTGGGAGTAACTGGATATGGAATTAAGGATAACTGGCAAGAATGTCGAACTGACACCGGAGGTTTACCGTTATGTTGAGCGGAAGCTGGGCAAGCTTGCCCGCTACCTGCCCGATGCGGTGGAGGGCAAGGTGGAAATCACTGAAGAGAAGACCAAGTCGCCCCAGCAGCACTACGTGGTACAGGTGAAGGTCAATGGCAGTGGTACCACGGTACACAGTGAAGAAAGGGCGGCTGACCTTTTCACGGCAATTAACCGGGTGGCCGCTGTGACCAACCGGCAGATAGAACACCGTAAGGGGAAACGTGACGACCAGCGCAAGGGAATTCCGGAGATACGCAGCAGGCCTGCTGAGATGATAGATACTGACAAACCACCGGTGGGAGATATTGCGGTGGAAAGGGTTTCGGTGGAGAATATGCCGATCGAGGAAGCCATATACCAGATGGAAGCTCTGGGAAATGACTTCTTCTTTTTCATCAATGATGGTACGGGAAAGCTCAGTCTGCTCTACCACCATAGGGATGGCGGGTTTGGCATCGTGGAGCCGGAGGCTCTGTAAGCGGTGGTTCCTGTCTACCCCCCTGTTATGGGGGAAAAACATGTAAGTGGTGTCGTGTTTGACACCGAGATGGGATGGGTGGGGGTATCGAGTTCGCCCCTGGGATTGCGGGCTTTGGTTCTGCCCCGTTCTTCCCGGGAGGAGGCCAGAGAGTTGCTCGGTAAAGGGGTAGGGTTTATACCAGAGTCCGCAACTGTTGTCCGTAGCCTTGTAGAAAGATTGAGGGCATATTTTGCCGGTAGACCCGTGGAGTTCCCCGACCGGCTTGACCTTTCTGGGGCAACGGCATTCCAGCATATGGTATGGGAGACAGCCAGGCTGATACCGTATGGAGAGACCAGGAGCTATGCCTGGCTCGGAGAAAAGGTTGACCGGCCACGGGCATACCGGGCGGTGGGACAGGCTATGGGGAGTAATCCGTTACCCGTTATTGTACCCTGTCACCGGGTTATCCGCAGTGACGGCTCTCCCGGTGGCTTTGGTGAAGGTACACACCTGAAAGAGCAGTTACTTCGTCTGGAGAAATAGGCAATAGTCTCCACTGCTAGTTCAGGTTGGAAAACCGGCCTCATATTCGGCGATCAGCCCCTTCCCGGCGAAGCTGAAATAGGTATTGTCGCCGATAATAATGTGGTCCAGTACCTTGATCTGCATCACGCCGGCGGCTTGGACCAGGTCCCGGGTGACATTTTTGTCGTTCTGACTGGGCTCCGGGTTACCGGAGGGGTGGTTGTGAGCAAAAATGAGCGATACTGCGTTATGCCTGAGGGCGCTTTCCATAACCTGTCGCGGGGAGATGGCGCTGCTGTTTACGGTTCCCTGGAAAAGGTCATCAGTTTCGATGATCTGGTTGCGGCTATTCAGGTACAGCACCTTGAAGATTTCTTTTTTGAGGTCCCGCATCGAGTGGTACAGATAGTCAAAAACATCCTGTGGGGATTGGTAAACCGGTTTGCTGATAATCCTGTCCTTCAAGAATCTCCTGGCTACATCCTGTATCAACCTGATACCGAATACATTCTTCGGCCCTATGCCGTAAATTTTCTCCAGGTCTTCCTGAGAGGCCTCCAGGGTCCCTCTCAGGGTCTTGAATTTCTTGACAGCTTCTTTGGCCGGCTGCTTGCAGTCTTTACGAGGTGAGTTCAGGCTTAGCAGCAGTTCTACAATCTCATAGTCCTGGAACCCTTCCAGCCCTCCCTTGAGAAATCGTTCTCGCAGCCTTTTTCTGTGTCCTGCCGATGTGTCCTTTGCCGGCATTGCTCGGGATTTTCCTTTATTCTCTTGCATTGGTATAGCTATAAGATAAATATTTGCCCGGGATGGGACGTTCAGCGCCTGCCTGGCCCATAGCTTGGGGATGGGAATTGTTTGCGGTACATAATGCACTTTTCGTTGGCACAGGACCAGGCTACCGTCCTGGTAAAGAAGAAAAACCGCTTGGCCTTGATGGGATAAACCTCCGGGTGACCACAGAAGGGGCATAGAGGGGTTCCCTGGTTGTCCCTGCTGTGAAGGCGATATTCATCTTCTCTCTTTGGCATTATGCCCCCCTCTGGTATTTTCGTGATTTTGGTCGTTATGCCGATGTGTGATATCGATACCTGATTATTCCTGCCAGTAGTATACACCACAATCTTTGAGGCTTGCCAAGCCTCCTTCTCACCGGTACCGGGCAATGTGTTATAATATCACGTTGAGTATTGTTAACGTTGAAGCTACCCGGTAAGAAGTAGATATGAATCGTATCCCCGAAGACAGAGAAAAGTACTTGGAAGAATTCAGGGCTTCGATTGAGGTGGGGGAGCGGCTGGTAAAGGGTAAGGGAAAGCTGTTAAGTCCCATCTTGATGGATGCCAGGGGAATTGACGGGCACCTGGTACTTCTGGAAAACGGCGTCCGTATCAAGCGGAGCGACCCGATGGTATTTCTGGACAAGGGTATAAGGGGTGATAAAGAGATACCCTTCCATCGTATCGAATCGGTGCAGATCAAAAAGGCCAGTTCTTTTTCCAACGGTCATATCCGTCTCCTTCTGCTTGAGGGTAAGGGATTGGCTGAACCAGCCTCCGGCAATAGTCAGGACGAATATAAGGTCCTCTTTAAGCCTGCCCAGCAGTCAAACTTCGAGGAAATAAAAAGGGCTATTGAGGAAAAGGTGACTGCCGCAAAGATGGCTATTTCCAGCTCTCCCCGGCAGGCGGCCCCGCAGGCTATTTCGTATATCGATGAGTTGGAGAAACTGGCTTCGCTCAAGGACCGGGGTATAATCAGCGAGGAGGAGTTCACTGCCAAGAAGAGGCAGATCTTGGGCATATAACTGTAGCGAATCTATTCCTCCGCTACGATGTGGCCCTTGCCCGCGATTTCCTCCACGCTTTGTAAAAGCTCGGGACAAAAGTCGGTTTGAACTTTGGAGCGGAGGGTGCTGACTGTGTCTTCGCCGTTAATGCGGAATAGGACCTGGTCGCTGCCGGGAAATTTTCGCAATACTCCGAAAAGTTTTTTCAATCGGGCAAGGTCGCTCTCTCTATCCTCGGTTTCGGAAAGGCTTATTATCAGATGGCGGGGGGGTGAAGGTGTCCCATCGCCGGATTGGGTTGTATACGGTTCGTTTGAATCTGGTGATTGGTCAGGTGAGGGTTCCGGCTGATAATAGCGGGCCGAGTTACAGTTCAGTTGAATCTGCTCATCCTTTATTCTGACCTTTCCCTCAACCAGCAGTATATTCCCCTCTTGCCAGAGTTCCCTGGTGTTCTGGTAAACCCTTGGCCATATCATCACCTCAATTCTTCCCTCCAGGTCCTCCAGGACGGCACTGGCAAATGGCTTGCCGTCACGTGTCAGCAGGGGGCGCATTGAGTCGACCATACCTGCCGTGACTACGTTCTGCCCGCTCATTTCGGCATCAATCTGCCCACAGAGAGTAGTATTACATAGATTCCCTTTCCCGGCGATTACACTGAACGGGTGCTCGGAGAGATATACCCCCAAGAGCTCTTTCTCCCAGGAGAGCTTCTCCCTGACCGGGGTGTCGCTACCTTCCAGCTCGAGTCCGGGCAGAGGCACCGGCGTCTTCTCTCCCCAAAGGTCGAACATGGTGGATTGCCCCGTTTCGCGGAGTTGCTGTTCCCGATGCGCCAGTGTAATAATACGGTTGATGCTTGCCAGAAGGCTGCCACGATTGCCCAGAGAATCAAAGGCTCCGCTCTTAATAAGGCTTTCCAGCGTTCTTTTATTAATACCTCTCAAATCGACACGGCGGCATACGTCATCAACGGACTTGAAGTCGCCTCCCGAATCACGCTCCTTGATGATATTTCCCACCGGGCCTATTCCCACGTTTTTTATATTGCTCAGCCCGAATCTTATGGCAGTGTTACCATTATTGTCCTTCTCGATGGAGAAATCTGTCTGGCTGCGGTTTATGTCTGGAGGGAAAACAGCAATACCCAGGCGGCGACATTCGGCAACGGCGCTGGCCACCTTTTCAGTCTGCCCACTGTTGGCCATAAGAAAAGCGGTGATGTATTCAGCGGGATAGTTTGCCTTGAGGTACGCTGTTTGATAGGCGATCAGTCCGTAGCTGGTACTGTGTGCCTTGTTAAAGGCATAACCTGCAAACGGTTCGATGAGCTTAAAGACCGCTTCTGCCGTCTCTGCGGAAAATCCCTTATTAATAGACCGGCTTATGAAGTTATTCTTCTCTTTCTGCATTACCTCAGGTACCTTTTTGCCCATTGCCTTGCGGAAGATATCGGCTTCGCCCAGGCTGTAGCCGGCGAATTCCCTCACAATAAAGAGTACCTGGTCCTGATATACGATTACCCCATAGGTTTCCTCGAGAATACTGGCAAGTGTAGGGTGTGGGTAGCGTATCGGTTCGATGCCATGTTTGGCTTTGATGAAGGTGGGGATATGTTCCATTGGTCCCGGTCGGTAGAGTGCCACCATGGCGGCTATATCGCTGAAGGTGGTTGGCTTGAGCTCTTTGATATAGCGGCGCATCCCGCTGCTCTCCAGTTGGAAAACGCCGGAAGTTTCTCCGGAAGCGAGTAGTTCAAAGGTCTTCCTGTTGTCCATCGGAATATTGCCCAGATCGATGACGACGTCGTGGTTCTGGTTGATGATATCCCTGGCCTTGCCCAGAATACTGAGGTTTATGAGCCCCAGGAAATCCATTTTCAGAAGTCCGATACGGGCGATGTTCTCCATGCTGAACTGGGTCATTACCAGTGCTTGCCCATTGCCCTTGCTTACATGCTGCAGGGGGACATTGTCGGTAAGGGGGTCTCTGGCGATAACCATGCCGGCGGCATGCGTACTGGCGTGGCGGGCGATACCCTCTACTTTTGCGGCTGAATCCAGCAGATTGCGCGCTATGGTATCCTGCTGGTAGATGCTGCTGAGTTCGCCGTTTTCCTTCATTGCCCGTGCTAGGGTCATACCGGGTGTGGGTGGTACCAGCCTGGCAATGCGGTCGACATCACTATAGGACATAGCAAGGGCACGGCCTACATCCCTTGTGGCTGCGCGGGCACCCAGTGTGCCGAAGGTGATAATTTGAGCGACATGGTCGGCACCGTATTTTTGCGACACATAGTTTATTATTTCGTCACGGCGTTCGTCCTCGAAATCAAGGTCGATATCCGGCATCTCTTTTCTTTCCACATTAAGAAATCTTTCAAAGACCAGCCTGTGCTTGATGGGGTCTATTTCGGTTATGCCCAGGCAGTATAGAACAATGCTGGCGGCAGCACTGCCTCTGACGCCGAAAAGGATACCTCGTTCTCTGGCATAGGTAATTATATCCCAGACAACCAGGAAGTAGCTGGCGAACTCCGTTTTTTCGATTACTTCCAGTTCGTATTCCAGCTGCTGCTTGATGTCCTCGGTTGGGTTGGGGTATCGAGTTTCGAAACCCTGATAGCAGATATCTCTCAAGAACTGGTTGGATGTTTTACCCTCCGGTAGTTTTATCTCAGGAAGGTGCAGGCGTCCGAATTCGAGCTCCAGGTTGCACATTTGGGCAATTCTCTCGGTATTCTCTATCGCTTCCGGAATATCCCGATAAAGCTCGGCCATCTCGTCGGGGCTCCGTAGATAGAAGAAATCACCCGGCATCTTCATTCTCTTCTCGTCATATATGGATGTGTTCCTGCCTATGCAGAGCAAAAGGTCATGGGCCTGGGCATCCTCACGGTTGATGTAGTGGGTGTCGTTGGTGGCTACCAAGGGTATATCCAGTTCGCGGCTCATCCTGATGAGGGTTTGATTTACTCGTTCCAGCTCGGTTAAGGGGTGTCTCTGTATCTCCAGGTAGAAATCGCCAAAGGTATTCCGGTACCAGCGGGCAGATTCCTTCGCTTCGTCGATGCGACCTGAATTGATAAGGCGGGGGATCTCGCCAGCCAGGCATGCTGAAAGGGCAACCAGCCCATCGTGATACTCCTCGAGCAGCTTTTTGTCCATTCTTGGTTTGTAGTAGAAACCTTCCAGGTGTGCCTTTGTGACGAGCTGTATCAGGTTCTGGTACCCGGTTTTGTTTTTGGCCAGGAGTACCAGATGGTAGTAGTCTTTTCCCCGGGAGGTATGGTTGAAGCGGTCACCGGGGGTGAGATAGGCTTCACAGCCTATGATTGGCTTGATGCCGGCTTTTATGGCGGCATCATAGAACTCGATGGCCCCGTACATTACGCCGTGGTCGGTGATTCCCAGGCTGTCCATGCCCAGTTCCTTGGCCCGATTAACGAGCTGGGGAATACGGCACATACCATCAAGCAGGCTGTATTCGGTGTGAACATGGAGGTGGGTAAACATGAGGACCTTTCTCTAGCCGGAGGATATTTCTCTATTTCACTCCCGGTGTTATTATAACATAGGGTTGGTTGCCGGGTATTCCTTGTTTTTGAGTGTTAGTCTGTAGAATTTGAGAAATAGTACTGGAGATGGCTTCATGAAGGTTCCGGGTAATATTGCCAGGTGGTTGTTTATCTTTAGTCTCCCCCCTCTCATAATGTCGGCAGTAATCAACGTCGAATTCAACAGCATGTGGCTATATGAGGATGGCTTCGCAAAGTATGGTGTCAGCGAATCCACCGGTCTTGATGAGGCGGAGCTTGAAAAAGTGGCCCGTGGCCTGATCGATTACTTCAATTCCTCCGATGAATATATTGCTCTCACCGTTAACAGAAATGGGGAAAAAGTATCCCTGTTCAGCGAGCGGGAAATAATTCACCTCAGAGATGTTAAGGCGCTGGTAGGGATGAATCGACATCTCCTTATGGGGACGGCGGTCTATACCGGTATCTATGCCGGCTTCTGTCTTTTCTGGCGAAGGGGTCGGTACAGGAGAAAACTGGCAAGTTCGGTGGTTATCGGGTCACTTGTTACTCTGGGCACAATTATCGCTCTCGGTGCCGGTTCGATGCTTTTTGACTTTAACTCGTTGTTTACCAGGTTTCACCTTATTGCCTTCACCAATGAGTTCTGGATGCTTGATCCCCGGGAGGACTATCTGATAATGCTCTTTCCGGAGGGTTTTTGGTATGATGCTGCGCTGATGCTGGGCGGAATAAGCGCGGCGATAGCTGGAGCGCTGTGTGGGTCTGGTGTTATTTACCTCAAGCGTAGTGGGAAAAACAGTGATGAAAGCGGCGGTATGTCCTGAGACCGTTAAAGATTGCAGCTCTGGCAGCTATCAGTACTGCACCCTGTGCAGGGGTTGCCCCCGGCAGGAGTACTGAATCCGTGGGCATCTCTGGAGAGTGCTTGAAACGTGGATAACACCCTTTTCGAGGTGGACTGGCAACGGGGACAACTGGCCTCATCGCCCATCTGGCTTGCTTTGCGTAAAAGCTCAAATTTTGACCTGCAAACGGGGCAGAGATACTCGTATAATGGCATTTCACACAACCTCCAAAACAATTCTAACCTCCGTCAATTTTTTGAGTCAATAATTACCGCGAAAACTTGACGATTTGAGCTGATAAATATTAATATGAATTCAATATAGTTTACAGGAGGAGATGAGCATAGTGGTGTTAGAGATATCCGACCAGAACTTTGAAAGCGAAGTTATCAAATCAGACCTTCCGGTGGTTATAGACCTCTGGGCACCTTGGTGTGGTCCCTGCCGGATGGTTGGGCCCGTTATCGAAAAGCTGGCGGAAAAGTACGATGGCAAGGTAAAATTCTGTAAGTTGAACGTAGATGAAAATCAGCAAACGGCTGTAACATACAGTGTTATGTCCATACCAACCCTGCTTTTCTTCAAGGATGGTAAAGTTGCCGATACGGTCATCGGGGCAATGCCGGAGCAGGCCTTGAAGCCAAGGGTAGATGCCCTGCTTTAGTCCCGGGGCAGGTGGTCAAGGTGTGATATATCGTTGAAGAGATTCAATATCGTTGCTCCGGTATAGGTGTTGACGATACTGAGAGAAGCAAGTTCAGGCAGGAACTGGAATATATGTTTCAGGTCCATTCCCATTAACTGGCAGATGAGGGTGCGGAGAACTCCGCTGTGGACCACGATAAGAATTGTTTCTTCTCCGCGGTGCTCTTTCAGTTTTGTCACGAATTTTCCTACCCTTGCTGCCATATCCATAAGGCTTTCGCCGTCAGGAAATTTGAGGTCGGTGTTCTGTTCCAGTAATGAGCGGGCGCAATCGGGATACTGGCCCTCCATCTCGGCAAAAGTCAGACCCTCAACCCTGCCGTAGTTGAATTCGCGCAATTCAGTCAGGCTTGTTACCTCAGTCTGGTGATTTGCCGCAATGGTACGGGCTGTTACCACTGCTCTCTTGAGGTCGCTGGAGTAGATCGAGTCAAACTGCTCCGTTGCCAGGCGATTGCGCAGTTTCTCTGCCTGCTGGATACCCAGCTCGCTCAGTTCTACATCTGTTTGCCCCCACAACCTCTGCGAGCTTTTCAGGGCAGTCTCGCCGTGCCGTACCAAAAACAGTTTGGACATGGTTTCTTTTCTCCGGGCAGACTGGTTCTGCAGATAATTATAACAGGGATCAGCCCCGGAGGCCAGAGACCTCACGATTGCTGCCTGTTAGATAGAGTTGGCCTGTTCGTATCTCTGCACAATCAACCGGGTTACTTGTATAATGTGTTAAGATAACGGGTGAATGGATAAGTAGTACTGTTCCGGGGAAATAATATGGAAATTGTGGTGACAATCATCCTTGCGGTGGCAGTTTCGATTCTGCTGGGCGTGTTTCTCCGCGACCGCTCGCGGCGCCGCAAGGAAACGGCCGAGAGGGGTGAAGAGCTTTCCCGGATGGTGGGGGAAAAGCTCGACGGTAACGTGAAAATGTTTGGTGATGTGAGGGAAAGGCTGGGCGAATTGACGCAGAGAACCAGGGATATTCAGGAAGTAGGACGGAATATCGCCAGTCTGCAGGAGTTGCTCAAGGCCCCGAAGTTCAGGGGTGGCTTTGGAGAGCTGCTCCTCGAGAGGCTGTTGGCAGATGTTCTTCCTTCACACACCTATTCCTTGCAGCACCGGTTTCGCGACGGCAGAATGGTGGATGCTGTAGTACATATCGGACAGAATATGGTACCGGTAGATTCGAAATTTCCCCTCGAGGATTTTGACCGCATGGTGAAGGCTGAAGATGAGGAGGGGAAAAGGGTATTGCGCAAGCAGTTTCTTAATACCATCCGAAAGCATATTGACGGTGTGAGCAAATATATATTACCCGATGAAGGCACCTTTGATTTTGCCCTTATGTATATACCGGCGGAGAACGTATATTATGAGGCGGTTATTCAGGGAACACAGCCTGCCGGAGAAATTGATATATATAATTACTCCCTCCAGAGGAGGGTAGTCCCGGTTTCGCCCAACAGCTTCTATGCCTATTTACAGGTTATTGTTCTTGGCCTGAAGGGGCTCCGTTTTGAGACGGCAGCACAGGAAATACTGGGCTATATCGGCCGCTTGCAGGGCGACATCAGGGACTTTGAACGGGATTACGAGGTAATTGGTGGTCACATTCGAAATGCTGCAAGCAAGTATGAAACTGCCAGCAGGAAGCTGGACCGTTTTCAGGACAGGTTGCGTCTTGCGGGAGAAGACCCTGCCCAGGAACTGGCTGCTGACAAATCTGATGGGAATGATGCTGAAAAAGATGTAACGGATTCCGGGTGAATAGTAGTATATCTCGGTATAACCCGGGTTTATGCCGGGCTATCCCGAAAGGCAGTGAAACGTTATATTCTAGTGAGTATCTCGTTATAGCAGGAGAACAATCTAAGGGAAGAAGGGCAATATAGATATGGGACGTCGCGGTTTATATATTTTGCTTGGGATCGCTATCGCAGCGCTTTGTGTTGGCTTGGTACTGTTATTTGTAAAACCGGGTTTGCTATAAACCTCTTCAGTTAAGGTTGATCTTGCTGTTATAGTGCTGGCTTTTCCAGTAAATTGAACGGCAGTTCCTCGATACCTTCATTGTCTCTTCTATAAGGCAACTATCAGAACTGCAATGTGTAATCGGAATCACCCCTTGAATTGACGCCTGTGCCTGCCGGTGTTACACTTTATTTGCTTGACGTTAGGAGCGAGCGCTGCTTGTGGAAAGGATAGGAATTTTATTTCACCCGCTTAATAAGGCTGCTTGCCCGCTGGCTGAAGAACTCGAAGGGCATCTAGCTGCGCGGGATATATCGGTATGGACCTGTTCTGCCTGGGATGCAGATAGGGCCAGAGAGCAGTTGGACGGGACGGAGCTGATAATTACGGTTGGCGGTGATGGGACCATTCTCCGCGCGGCTCAGGTGGCTGTGTTTCATCAGATTCCAATTACGGGTGTCAATCTCGGCAAGCTTGGGTTTATGACGGAGTTGGATGTTGCCGAGGCGAAGGAAAAGCTGGATGTGCTTGTGGCGGGTGAGGGTTGGATTGATGAACGGGCTATGCTGGAAGCTGTGCTCGAAGTGCCGGATAAGAACGATGCGTTAGTAAACTATGCCCTTAATGATGTGGTTATGGCGCGTGGTGAAGTAGCACGTATGGTACGCATTGAGGCTAGAGTGGATGGCGAGGTGTTGACCAGCTACCGTGCCGACGGTGTAATCCTGTCCACCGCTACAGGTAGCACGGGATATTCGCTATCGGCCGGTGGCCCGATACTGCATCCGGGGGCCGGGGAATTTCTGATGCTACCGATATTGCCGCACCTGAGCTTGGCCTATACCCTGGTATTGCTGCCTTCGGTATCGGTTGAATTGTATATCGATGCCACTCATATGACCACGCTGAGTATCGATGGGCACATTAACCTGCCGGTATCAAGCGGCTCTATGCTTACAGTCAGGAAGAGCGAAAAAAAAACGCGCTTCTTGAGGATTCATACCGGAGAGTCATTCTACGGCAATCTGGAGAAGAGATTGAGAGGGAAAAGGTAGATGGCAAAGATTGTAAATGCTACGATCAGGGATGTTCCCCAGATGCAACGGTTGATAAACCACTTTGCCGATAAGGGGAAAATGCTGGCTCGCTCCCTTAGCGAGATGTACGAGAACATCAAGGATTATAAGATAGTCAGCGACGGCGAGCAGGTAATTGCCTGTGTGGCGCTACACGTTATGTGGTCGAACCTGGCGGAGATAAAATCTCTGGCGGTAGCCGAGGAAGGACAGAATCAGGGAATTGGGGAGGAACTGGTCAGGTCCTGTCTGGAGGAAGCAAGAAATCTCGGCCTGAGCACCGTTTTTTGCCTGACCTACAGGCCCCAGTTCTTTGAGCGCGTCGGTTTTTCCCAGATAGATAAGATGGAGCTTCCTCACAAGGTCTGGACAGAGTGCTACCGCTGCCCCAAGTTCCCCAACTGTGATGAGGTTGCGCTGATCTATCATACGGGGGTCAAAATTGACTGAAGGCGGCCTGATATCCAGCCGTGTGGTCTATGAAGGGCATGCAGTAAAGCTGCGGGTTAATGAAATCGTTACCACCGATGGGGCGAAGAAGCGACGGGAAATTGTGGAACATTATGACTGCGTTGCTATTGTTGCGGTAGACCGCGAGGATGTGTTAATGGTAAGGCAGTTCCGCGAACCGGTTGAAAGAGAGCTACTGGAAATACCGGCTGGTGGAATCGAACCTGGCGAAAGCCCGGAGTTCACCGTGGACCGCGAAATGAGGGAAGAAACCGGATACCGACCGCAGAAGTTGACCCGGCTGGGTGGTTTCTATTCAGTACCCGGTTACGGGACGGAGTACCTCTATCTTTTTCTGGCCACGGATCTTACTCCTGCCCCCCTGGTTGCCGAGGATACAGCTAGCATCAGCGTGGTGCGCCTGCCGGTTAAGCGCATTCTGCAGTCTATTGCCTCGGGCGAGATATGCGATGCCAAGAGCATTGCCGGCCTTCTCATCTTTCTTGACTATGATCAGGCACAATAATTTCTATCCGAGCCGGTCATCGAGTCTGCGTCCCCCGATGACGTGCATGTGGATGTGTTGTACCAGCTGACCTCCCCAATCTCCGCAGTTTAACACCAGGCGGTATCCCTGTTCGGAAATACCCTCGCTTAGTGCGAGTTGTTTCGCTGTTTTGGCCATTTTACCGACAAGGTATGAATCGTCGTCGGAGAGGTCGTTCAGGTTAGCGATATGCTTTCTGGGAACGATGAGAAGATGAACCGGCGCTTGGGGGTTGATATCGCGGAAGGAGATCAGGTCTTCATCCTGATACAGTATTTCGGCCGGCACCGAGCCGGCGGCAATTTTGCAGAAAATACAGTCCACTGCCCTTTACCCTCTTTTCTTTTTAGCCCTCTTTTATTTCACCCGATTTTACCTTGGCAATCAGTTCATCCTCGCGCCTGATGTCATCCATCGTCTTGGGGGTTTTTATTCCCGGCGGTGGTTCCTCGATGCCGAACTTCCATTTCAGAAAACGTAGCCCGGTGATAGGATAGAGCGCCGCTATCAGGATATCGCCGATGTTTTCGGTGAACTCACTTACCATTTCCTTGGCCTTGTCCAGTTCGGGTTCAATAACGTCGGCGGCGCGGCAGGTAATCGGGATCTGGCCCCGTTTGTAGTGTCTCAGCACTATTTCCTGCACTTCGGGGTCGATTGGTGCCGGCGGTTGTCCGTAAAGCCCGTAGACATAGTCTCGTACCTGATTCGATATCAGCTTGTACCGGCCGACGAGCACGTTCTGTACTGCCTGTACCCCTACAATCTGGCTGGTAGGCGTTACCAGGGGCGGGTAGCCCAGTTCTCTGCGTACCCGTGGTATCTCCTGGTATACCTCGTCCAGCCTGTGCAGGACTCCACTCTCCCTGAGCTGGGCAACTAGGTTCGATATCATGCCGCCAGGTATCTGGTGCATCAGTACTGCGGTATCGATAACGGCGGTTCTTGTGCTGCCCATAAAGTCACGGTATTTGGGGGCTATCGATTCGATATATTGGCCCAGCTTGAAAATGTGGGTGAGGTCGAGACCGGTATCCCTGGGCGTCCCCTCCAGCGCCACCAGTATCGGTTCAATAGCCGGGTGGGATGAGCGTAGCGCCAGCGGGGCCAGCGCTGTATCTATCGTGTCTACCCCGGCCTCGATGGCCTTCAGACAGCTCATTGAGGCCATACCGCTGGTATAGTGGGTATGAAGCTGCACCGGTACCTTCAGCACTTCTTTCAGGGATTTTATCAAGCTGTAGGCATCGTCCGGCGAGATAAGCCCTGCCATATCCTTGATACAGATGCTATCGGCCCCCATATCCTGCAGGATACTAGCCTTGTTGACATAATAGTCCAGGTTGTATACCGGGCCTCCCATCTTGCGCTCGGTCAGCGAGTAGCATATCGATAGCTGGGCATGTTTACCGCACTTCTTGATTGCTCGCAGGCAGGTTTCAAAATTGCGTTCATCGTTTAAGGCATCGAATACCCGGAAAATATCGATACCCACTTCAGCCGCATGGTGGACAAAGGCGTTGACCACATCATCCGCATAGTGACGATATCCGACCAGGTTCTGCCCCCTTAGCAGCATCTGCAGCGGTGTGTCCGGCATCAGCTTTTTCAGTAAACGTGGCCTTTCCCATGGGTCCTCGTTGAGAAAGCGGGTGGCGACATCGAAGGTGGCACCACCCCAGACTTCCATGGAATGGAAACCGGCTTTGTTCATTTCCCCGACGCACGAGGCCGTGGGCGCCGTCTTCGTCTCCCGCCAAGTCGGGCGGTCGACGCGGACGCAGTACGTTGCGGCCGACGACGTCGGCGAGCAGTTCCAGAAACGGCGCTTCGACGACCGGCTAGGCTGGC
>JAWOBD010000076.1:0-4961 GCA_046498175.1 Dehalococcoidales bacterium
GACACGACGTAAAAATCTGGCTCGCTATATTGCCACCCAGTTGCCACCCAGGGTGCGTAAATTGTTGCAGCAATTTATCCGGCCTGGATATGCCCAATGTCAATACCCTGATAGTAAATAAGGCGGATAAATTCGGCCTGACCCAGCTATACCAGTTGCGCGGGAGGGTAGGCCGTGGCGCCAATCTCGCCTATGCATACTTCCTCTATGACAGAGGCAAACAGCTTACCCATACTGCCGAGCGCCGCCTCAAGACCATCTTTGAGGCCGCCCAGCTCGGTGCCGGCTTCAACATCGCCATAAAGGACCTGGAAATCAGGGGAACCGGCAATATCCTCGGCCTAAAGCAGAGCGGCCAGATAAGCGCAGTAGGGTTCAATCTCTATTGCCGTCTGCTCTCCGAAGCTGTGGAAGAAGAAAAGAACAGGCACCTTGGCAATGCCGGCAGGCAAGTCACACCGCCGCCAACCACTATCGACCTACCCCTGTCCACCTATATCCCGGAGTGGTACGTCACCGACCTGAATATAAGGCTAACACTATACCAGCGGCTTGCTGATGCCAAGGCGGTCGAGGATATCGAGGATATATCCGCAGAATTGCAGGACCGTTTCGGAACTGTACCCGGTGAAGTTCTTGACCTGCTGTATGCATCAAAAATCAAGACCATGGCAAGCCGGGCCAGCATCCAATCAATAAACAGCGAAGAAGGCCGGATAGTAATCAGGCTTTTGCCCGGAGTTCTCCCGAACCGGCAGGAGCTCGCCCCCATGACAAAGGAGGGAGTGAAGATAGGAAAAACCGTTCTGAAACTGAGCTATGAAGAGACAGGGAATCGCTGGAGAACTATCCTTGAGTCACTGCTGGAGAAACTCGCCCAATGAGCACCCTCCGGCCAACGCCGGGCCTAAATATCCGAAAAGATTAAGTTATATACCGGATACGACACTGACCTGTAGTTATTTATTGTTCGCTTGTCCAAAATTACTGCCGCTTGCTATAATTAAGCAATTTTAAACAGGTTAGCGGTGCGATGGACAAAGCTAAAGAACCAACTCCCCAGCGGATGATAGTCAAGCTCGGTACCAGTTTGGTTACCGGCGATAGCGCACATCTGGATGAGGAGGTACTGGCAGCACTGGTCAAACAGGTTGCCGGGCTACATGACAGGGGCAGGCAAATTATCATCGTCTCTTCCGGTTCCATTGCCCTGGGCAAATACCGCCTGGGAATCTCCCGCAGAATAAAGGGGATACCCTACCGACAGGTCCTGGCTTCGGTGGGACAGAGCCACCTTATGCAGGTATATAACCGGCTTTTTCAAAATTATGGTATCACGGTAGCTCAGGCACTGCTGGCTAAATCCGACCTGTCCGAACGTGCCGGTTACCTCAACGCACGCAATACCCTGCTCGCGCTGCTCGAGCTTCGCGCAATACCGATCGTTAACGAGAACGACGTGGTGGCCGTGGATGAAATAAGAGGAGCAGTTTTTGGTGATAACGATAACCTTTCCGCCATGGTAGCCAATCTTGTGGATGCCGACATATTAATAATACTTTCTGACATAGCCGGGCTATACACAGCAGACCCCCGTAGCAACCCGGAAGCAGAATTGATTCCGGTGGTCAAAAGCATAGATGAAAGGGTCGAGAGCCTGGCATACGGCACTTCCAACAGTCTGGCCACCGGGGGTATGAAAACCAAGATAGAGGCCGCCCGGCTGGCCACTGCTTCCGGTGTAGACCTGGTGATCGCCAACGGAAGAGAACCGGATGTTATTACCCGGCTTGCCGGTGGCGAGACAATCGGTACAAGATTTCGATCTGCAGCCAGCAAGCTGGAGAGCCGGCAGCGCTGGATGCTTAGCGGTCTCTCTACACGTGGTAAGCTTATAGTGGATACGGGGGCAGCCACGGCATTACGGAAGCGGGGAAGCCTGCTTGCCGCCGGTATCGAGCGGGGTGAAGGCAAATTTGAGCGGGGCGACATCGTCAACATCTACGATAGCGATAGCCACCACCTGGGCTGCGGTATTACCAGCTACAGCTCCGAGGAAATCGGTATCATCAAGGGGGCTCATTCCAGAAAGATTGCCGCCCTGCTCAGCTACGACTACGGCTCCGAAGTAGTCCATCGAAACAACCTGGTTTTGATTTAGAAAGAGAGGTAAACAAACAATGGACATTGGCAAACTATACCACATGGCAGACGGTCAGCTTATTGTCAAGGTGGACTACCGGTTTCACGACGAATCACCGCTTAACTGGTGGGGAGAACTGATACTCCGGGAGTACCGGCGGCTCGACGACGGCGACGGTTACGTCCTTGAACTGGAAGACGGACGCAAGGGCAGGTGTACCCTGCGGAAAAGGGTCAACCGTGCGGTAAGCGGTACTCCACCGCTATACCACTACCAGTTCAAGGGCCGTGGTCAGCTTGGATAGGCACAAAACCGGCAAATACTGCCGGAACGAGAGGGAGGTAAAATATGAAATCCCCCAATGAAGAACTGGAAACTAAGGGTAAGGCAGCCAAGGCGGCCTCCCGACGTATGGCATATATATCCACAGAGATAAAAAACCGCGCTTTATGTAATATTGCCGACGACCTTCTGGCCAGAAGGGATGAAATACTCGAAGCCAATGGCATAGATTATCAGGCGGGTAAGGAATCGGGGATGGGGGCGGCCATGCTGGACCGTTTGATGCTCTCCGGGGAACGAATCGAGGCTATCTCCAGGGACGTGCTCTCCGTGGCAGCTCTTCTTGACCCGGTGGGTGAAGTGTTCGATATGCGTACCCTGCCCAACGGCCTCCAGCTAGGCAGGAAAAGAGTACCTCTGGGAGTAATCGGGGCAATCTACGAAAGTAGACCCAATGTTACCATAGATATCGCCAGCCTCTGTTTGAAATCAGGTAATGCCATTATTTTGAGGGGAGGTAAAGAAGCCATCCACTCCTCCGCCACTCTGGCAGATGTTGTACAGCGGGGAGCCTACCGGGCCGGGATACCCGATGGCGCGGTACAGTTCATCGAGAACACCGACCGGACACTGGTCAACCAGATGCTCGAAATGAACGGTATCATTGACCTCATCGTTCCCCGCGGGGGGGGCGGATTGATAAAATTCGTCAACGACAATGCGACCATGCCCGTGGTCAGCGGTGGAATCGGTGTCTGCCACACCTATATAGACAGCAGTGCCAACCTGGACCAGGCGGTGGCAATCGCCTACAACGCCAAGGTACAGCGTCCCACGGTATGCAATGCTCTTGATACCCTGCTTGTCCACCGGGATGTAGCCGATAGCTACCTGCCGTTGCTGGCATCCGAATGGGCCAGGGCAGGAGTTGAGATACGGTGCGACGAGCAGGCCCTGAAGATTCTGAAACAGCATGGCTCGCCGGGGGTTGTCCCGGCTACGGAAGAGGACTGGGGCAGGGAATTTCTCTCACTGGTTGCCGCAATAAGGGTAGTGGGCTCGCTGGACGAAGCACTGGAACATATCCAGCGCTACGGTTCCGGCCATTCCGAAGCCATCATTACGGAAGGATACCGGCAGGCAATGCGATTTCTCAACGAGGTAGATGCAGCCTGCGTATATGTAAACGCGAGCACACGCTTCACCGACGGCAGCCAGTTCGGGCTAGGAGCTGAGGTAGGCATAAGCACTCAGAAGATGCACGCCCGTGGCCCGCTGGGACTGAGGGAACTGACTTCCTATAAATGGATTATCTTCGGCAGCGGACAGGTACGACCCTAGCATTACGAAACCCCCGTTACCAGAGGGGATATCTGGCTTCAAGAAACGCGTGCATGTCCCCGGCGGTTGTTTCTTTCTTTACATCCAGGCTGACCACGGGTACACCGCACCTGCGATAGTGTTCAACCAGCGGTGCCGTCCTTTGCCGGAATACTCTGAACCTGTATCTGACCTGCTCCATGGTATCGTCACTACGGCCATGCCGGTCGCCACCGGCGTTGGTATTAACCCTTTCCCAGGCAATATCAGGAGTACAATCGAGGCTTACCACCGCCCGCACCATTGCCGTTCCCTCAATCGCCCTGGCTTGCCCGATATGCCTGGGCAGGCCGTTGAGAATGATAACGCTATCTGCACCTGTACCCGCTTCAGCGATAAAACCCGCCAGCAGCTTGCTGACGATGGGGAAGTGCTCATCCTCAAAAAGGGCACCTCTCTCAAGCAGTTTCTTGACCACGATCCTTTCTTCATCGGTTAACAACCCTCTACCCTTACCGACAGCTTTCCTGAGTGTCTTTCCGAAATCAAAGTGCCGGAACCCCATATCCCGAAGCCCCTTTGTTTCCAGCATGTCCCCGAGCGGGGTCTTACCGCATCCGCTGGGTCCCAACAGCAGAATTGCCGGCCACGCTTTCCCGTATTCAGCCATTATCCGTCACCATCTTTTGATACCATCTTCGGTACATCCGACCTAAATAATATAATCCCGTTAGAATGGTGGTCAATAGAGCCGTCTTGAAAAAGCGGCCAATTTCGAATAGGATTAACCCTGAATATTGCTATTTTAACAGCTACCAAGCCAGGTGATATACGTAATTCTACACGGGGGTTGCCATGACAAAGCCATTTAAAGCTGGAAATACCGGGGAAATCGCAGATGGAGAAATGAAAGAGATCACCATCAACGGCCTTGAGCTGATGCTGGCCAGGGTGGGGGGTAATTACTACGTCACCGGCACGCCGGCGACAGCCGCATCGTCATCACCGACGCCGAGGGCAAGAACCCGCAGACGCTCACCGACGAAGCGGTCAACAAGACGGCCAAGGACATGATGAACCAGACGGCCGTCTACCCTTGCTGGGCCGACAACGAAACCGTGCTCTACTTCCGCAACGTGAACACCTACGCCAACGTCGGCACGGCCATCCATCTGGTCAAGGCGAGCATCGACGGAAGCCGGACGACCGATCTCCA
>JAWOBD010000053.1:0-4446 GCA_046498175.1 Dehalococcoidales bacterium
GGAGTTTCCCACTCCGGGTCAATCGGGCTTACCAATGGCGGTGTTGGTGAGGGTTCCGCTGAGGGAGTTTCCGTTTCGGGTATTTCAGCAAGCAGGTCCTGTGCCATGTCGACCATCCAATTACAGCCGCTACCGAGAAAGGCCAGAGACATCAGGAGAGAAACGGTAATAATAGATACATGCTTGAAATATTTCATCGGTAAATTATTCTAGCACAGCCACTATCTAACATCAACGACGGGTTAGCATGATTTCGTATTTATGCTTATGAAAATAATATCCTTGATCAGAAGCAAATACCTGCAGCCCATAATACCTCATAGTCTGTTGCTCAGATAGAGGCAGATGGCACCACACACAGCAACATTAAGTGACTCCGCTTTTTTTCTCGCAATGTCTATACTGATATTGTGCTCGGCCATACTCTTCAGGGATTCTGAAGGCCCTGAGGTCTCGTTACCGAGCGCAAGTAACAAACTTCCCCTTCCCTCAAGGACCCTCGGCTTTTCAGCACCATCAAGTGCAGCGACAATAACCGGATACCCCTTTTTCTTAAGCTGTTCTACCATAGCAAGGTAACCATGTGTTCTCCTCAACCACAGCGATAGAATGCTTCCAGCACTGGACTGGATAAACTTAGGTGAGAGAGGGTCAGCACACCTATCGCTCATTATAACCCCATCGTAATCAAATGCCGCCGCAGTCCTAACAAGAGTTCCAGCATTACCCGGATCCTGAATGTCCTCCAATAGAAGCACTCTACGTCCAGTGGTTTCAGGTAAACGGCTTGAGTAAATTTCCCTGGGATAACGAATCACTGCTACCGGCCCTTGAGGTGTCCTGGTATTACATATGCTGCTCAACTGTATTTCACTCACCCTCCGTTGAGAGTAGCCAGAATAAAAAGGGGGCAAATCTCTGCTGGTAACTATTTCGTTTATCGAAGCGGGGCTGATATCCATAACCTGCCTGATAGCCCTGTCTCCTTCCATAAGGAAAAAACCGGTTTCTCTTCGCCCTTTCATCAGCGCAAGTTTACGATACCACTTTATGGACCTTAAAGGGTTACTTTGGTAATCGTTCATTTACTAATCCAGCATAATATGATAACAGGGAATAATTCATTCCGAGTATTATCCCTTTTAAAATAGAAAAGAGCTACATTATGTAGATATTTTGCCCCCACCGTATTGGCGGGGGCAAATCTTGGCAAATTCTTCACCTTAAAGACAAAACCGTCTACTCCCTTAGCCTACCTCGGGGAGTAAACTCAATGACTCCTTGAGCTTATCCTCGGGAAAATCATAATCCTCAAGTTTTCCGGATAGATAAGCCTCATATGCCGCCAAATCAACATGGCCGTGTCCGCTATGAGCGAGCAAAATGGTCTTTTCTTCACCGGATTCCCGGCACTTCAAGGCTTCATCGATAACTACCTTTATGGCATGCATCGGTTCCGGAGCACTCAAGATACCCTCGCTGCGGGCAAAGGTAATCCCGGCTTCAAAGGTCGCCAGCTGATGCTCGGCCCTTGCCTCCATCATACCGAGCTTGTGCAAGTGACAGACTATTGGCGCCATGCCGTGGTAGCGTAATCCGCCAGCGTGTACCGGCGGTGGAATGAATCCGTGCCCCAGCGTATACATCTTCAGCAGGGGAGTCAGACCGGCAACATCGCCGAAGTCATAGGCATAAGGTCCCTTGGTCAAGGTAGGACAGCTTGCCGGCTCGACACCGATAATTCTGAGGTTCGGTTTCTCCCCACTCAGTTTATCTCTCATCCAGGGCAAAAACTGCCCGGCAAAATTTGAGCCACCTCCCATACAGCCCACGATAATATCGGGATAGGCATCAGCCATTTCCATCTGAATCCTTGTCTCTTCACCAATAATGGTCTGGTGTAAGAGTACATGGTTTAACACGCTGCCCAGCGAATAATGAGTGTCATCGCGCGATGCAGCATCCTCCACAGCTTCACTGATAGCCAATCCCAGACTGCCTGGGCAATCCGGGTCCTTGGCCAGCATTTCACGACCAGCTTTGGTATCGGGGCTCGGGCTGGGTACACACTTAGCACCCCAAGCTTCCATCATGACCCGTCGATATGGTTTCTGGTTATAGCTTATACGAACCATATATACCTTGAGTTCCATATCAAAGAACATACAACCCATAGAAAGGGCACTACCCCACTGTCCGGCGCCCGTTTCTGTTGCTATTCGTCTGGTCCCTTCCTGCTTGTTATAGTACGCTTGAGCAACAGCGGTATTCAGTTTATGGCTGCCAGCCTGGCTGGTCCCCTCATACTTGTAAAATATCTTTGCCGGGGTATCCAGCTTTTTTTCCAGCTGATACGCCCGATAAAGAATCGTGGGTCGCCATGTACGGTAAATCGCCTGAACCTCTTCTGGGATTTCAATATAACGCTCCGGGCTGAATTCCTGCATAATAAGCCCCATCGGGAAAAGGGGTGCCAGATCATCAGGGGTTACCGGACTCTTGGTACCGGGATGCAACACTTCGGGCATGGGCTCAGGTAAATCCGGAAGTATATTGTACCATCTGGTAGGCATCTTTTCTTCATCAAGGATAAATTTTGTCCTTTCCAATTCTACCTCCTTTTTCATTGTAACAAGGGTATCTTCTTCCTCACAATAGCACAGAATATCACTTATAGCTTACATTTCTATATAGGCTCATCCTCCTTCCCTAATAATTATTTACCCAAGAGCTTTCCTTAAACCTATGGTAAAACTCTGCAGAGAAGCCAGTGATTTATCTTCTTCAATCAACTGAATGATACGACTCCCAACAATTATACCGTCCGCCACCTTGGCCACCCTGCGGGCCTGTTCGGAACTGGATATGCCAAAACCGACGCATAGCGGTAGCTCCGTTTTTGCCCGAACCCGGCCAACGAATTCCTCCAATTCCTGCGGCAGGTTTTCCCGAGCACCGGTAACACCGGTTATCGATACCAGGTAAATAAATCCGTTCCCTTTGCTTACTACCATGCTAATTCGCCTATCAGAACTGGCCGGGCTCAGCAAATATATAAGTACCATTCCCCGGCCTCTCGTTTGCTCTTCCAGTTCTACACCTTCCTCGGGGGGAAGATCCGGAATTATCAATCCATCAACACCCGCATATTTTGCCGAATGGCAGAATTCCTTCAGGCCATACTGAAGAATCGGGTTATAATAACCCATAAATACAAGCGGAGTATTTTTTATCCTGTCACTTATATTTCGTGCTGTTTCCAGGCACTTTTCCAGATTAACCCCGTTCTTAAGAGCATGGTAACTTGCCTTCTGAATGGTAGCACCATCAGCAAGAGGGTCAGAAAAAGGTATGCCAAGCTCGATAATATCGCAACCACTGCGGGCAAGCAGGACAGCTGCCTCAATGGTAGTTTCTATATCGGGGTAACCTACCGTTATGTACGGAACGAGTGCTTTATGGCCCGATTTAAAGACAGCCGAAATATTACTCATAGCTCTGTATTGCTTTCCCCGGCAACAATATCCAGGTCCTTGTCCCCACGCCCGGAAAGATTAACCACAACAATTCTTCCTGCTGATATATGAGAGGCAAGCTTCACCGCATGGTATAAAGCATGGGAAGATTCCAGCGCCGGGATGATTCCCTCTGTTTTACACAGGAGGTGGAAGGCTTCCAACGCTTCGCTATCGGTAACAGCCACATAGCTTGCACGGCCTGTATCCCTGTAATAGCTGTGTTCAGGTCCTACCCCTGGATAATCAAGCCCCGGAGCAATACTATGTGTTTCCTGTATCTGCCCCCCTCTATCCTGCAACAGGTAAGATTTAGTACCATGCAGTACTCCATCACACCCGGCGCACAGAGAAGCAGCGTGCTTGCCGGTACCAATCCCCTTACCAGCAGCCTCGACACCAATGAAGTCGACCTTTTTATCATTGTAAAAGGCGTGAAACAGACCCATAGCATTGCTTCCGCCACCAACACAGGCAACCAGGTAATCGGGTAGCCGGCGATACATCGACCAGATCTGTTCTTTAACCTCACGGCCAATTATGGACTGAAAATCCCTTACAATTAACGGATAGGGATAGGGCCCTGCTACAGTACCAAAAAGGTAATAGGTCGTCTCCACATTGGTAACCCAATCCCTGATTGCTTCATTAATAGCATCCTTAAGGGTCCTGCTACCTGAACTTACCGTCCTTACCTCGGCACCAAGCAACTTCATACGGTATACATTGACCGATTGACGCCCGATATCCTCCTCTCCCATATATACAATACACTCAAGATTCAACATGGCACATACCGTTGCAGCCGCTACTCCGTGCTGACCGGCACCGGTCTCAGCAATAACCCTTTTTTTGCCCATCAATTTTGCCAGCAACCCCTGCCCCAAAGCATTGTTAATTTTGTGGGCACCCGTATGAGCCAAATCTTCCC
>JAWOBD010000085.1:0-12180 GCA_046498175.1 Dehalococcoidales bacterium
GTTAAAAAGCGGCTGCGCCACCGACATCCGTATCTGGTCGAAGCAGCGGCCGGGGGCGAATACCGCGAAGGTACTGACGAAGGGTACCTTCCCTGAAGCGGCCATTCCGGCGGCAATACCAATCATATCCTGCTCGGCAATTCCGCAGTCGAAAAATCGCTCCGGGAACTCGCTCCCGAAATATTTGGTCATCGTTGAACTGGCCAGGTCAGCATCCAGCACCACGATATCCGGGTTTTCCCTGCCCAGCTCGAGCAGGGTCTGGCCGTAGGTTTCACGCAGGGATACCTTACCGGGCATTTTACTGTAGCTCCTTCAGTGCTGTTTCTACCTCTTCCGGACTGGGGGCTTTGCCGTGGAAGCCAACCTGGTTTTCCATAAAGCTTACCCCTTTTCCCTTGACGGTGCGGGCAAGGATTACCGATGGCCTGCCCTTAATCGACTTGGTTTGCTCAAGGGCATCCGTAATGGCATCAAGGTCGTGACCGTCAACAACCGACGTGTGCCAGCCGAAAGCCTGCCACTTATCTGCAAACGGCTCCAGGTTCATTATCTCATCGCTCCAGCCATCAAGCTGAAGTCCGTTCCTGTCCACGATAGCCACCAGGTTGTCTACCCCGAAATGGGCAGCAGCCATGGCAGCCTCCCAGACCTGTCCCTCATTGCACTCCCCATCGCCGAGGAGGGTGTATATTCTATAGTCACGTGAATCGAGCCGGCCGGCCAGAGCAATGCCTGTGGCAATGGAAAGCCCCTGTCCCAGGGCGCCTGCCGTTACCTCGACACCGGGAGTTAGCCGGCAGTCGGTGTGACCCTGAAGCCGGCTGCCAAACTTTCTAAGGGTGAGCAGTTCTTCAACCGGGAAATAGCCACACTCGGCGAGTGCAGCGTAAAGCAGCGGTGCGGCATGGCCCTTGCTCAGTATAAATCTGTCGCGCCCGGGCCAGCAGGGCTCCTGTGGCTTGTGGCGCAGGATGCCGAAATAGAGCGCTGTGACAATCTCCACCGCGGAAAGGGAGCCGCCGGGGTGACCGCTACCTGCCGCACCTATCATAGAAATGATATGGCGGCGCAATCTTTTCGCCATTGCTAGCATCTCTCGATTCGAGAGCGACACAAAAACCCCGGCCTCTGTACTGTCTGCCGGGGTTTTCCCTGAGCGGCCTGGTTGCGATTGCGACAATTGATATAATACCTCTCTAAAGTCTCCGTAATTATACTATGGCTATATTGGCTGCGTCCAGAAGAAATACTGCGGCGGTTGTTTTTCTTGCTTGCGGGCCCCTGGATTTGAAACATACACTGCTTTCCTCTATAATTATTTCCGGTATGAGCAGGCTTATAGAGCAATTGAAGCGCACTTCACTGGGCGGTCCTCAGGCTATTGGCTTCCGGACAGGACAGATGGGTTCAACCCGGCCGAGATTGCCGCTGGTTGCCTGCCTGTCTCAGGAAGGTTGTGGTGACCTTGCCGGCTATAGCGATAGCATTGATGCTGCTTTGATACCTGTCTGCGGTAAAAAGTCAGATTCTGTCAGCTTCCGGGGTTGTTCCCAGACTTTACCCGGTATTTCCTGGGGTGGCTGGCTCAAGCGGGAAGGTAAGGGCAAGGTTAGCCTCAAGGGAATTGACTGCGATTTCTTCGTTTTTCCGCTTGATACACCCCCGGGAGTTATGCAGGATACAGAAGCCGGTAAATTACTGGCGGTTGACTCTTCCCTGGTTGGAGGGGGCCTGGCCGGAACGGTTGATAAGCTGCCGGTTGATGCTGTGCTCCTCGCTGATAAAGGTGATAAAGATTTCTCGCTTACCTGCCGTTACCTGATGCTGGTCCACTATTTTGCTGCCCTGCTGACCAAGCCTTTTATGGTCAGGGTACCGGTAAAAATTAACAGCTATGAAATCGCATTGCTCTGGGAAGCCGGGGCGGATGGTTTACTGGTTATGGTGGAATCAGCTCGGAGCCTGGGTTCAGTCAGGAAGCTCAGGGCAGAGCTGGATAAGGCGGAGCTACCGTCGCGGCGCAAGCAGAATGCGGCAAGGCCCATATTACCCCGGGTTGGAGGTGAAAGGGCTGAAGAGGGTGAGGAAGAGGAAGAGGACGAATAAAATAAATAGAGGCCTACTTTTTCAGCAGGCTTTTTATCAACCTGAGTTCATCTCTGATCAGCCTGGGAGTGAGAAATTGTTCCGTAATAATTCTGTTTCCCTCTGATCCGAGTCTCTGGCGCACCTCCGGGTTATGCAGAAGGAATACCAGTTTTTCGGCACATTCCTCGACACTGTCTACCAGATATTCGCTTAGTTCTCCGGTCATCTGTAGTGGAATGCCGCCGGCATTGCCGGCCACTACCGGCGTTTCTTTCCATAGCGCTTCTGCAACTACTAGCCCGAAACCCTCCCGTATCGATTTCTGGACCACGATGTCACTGGCCCGCTGGAAGGCGTTGACCTCCATATTGCCCATTCCGGTCAGGTTGGAATAGACACGAATATCTTCATCCTTATTGGCCTCGGTATTGATATCGGCGTACATATCCACGGATTCCGGGTCGTCCTGGGCAAAGCTGCCGATCATAGCCAGTTGCAGACCCGGGATTTCTTCCTTGGCCAGACGGTAGGCGGCTATGGTGCCGAAGGGGTCCTTCCACTTGTCGAAACGTGATACCTGGGTGATAATGGGGCGTTTGCCGTCAAAGCCCAGGTTTTCCACAAGCTCCCGGCAAAGCTCGCGCTTGATATACATATTCTTTGACGTGAAGGCACATATTGCCGGAGCCATGGTGGTGATCCTGGCTACATCGAGGGCTTTGGGGATGAATTCTTCCATGGTAAATACGGCTGCGTCGTAGCTTTCAACGTAGGGGCGCAAAAATTCCCAGACCGTGGGATCTGGCTGTGAGCTATCGACATGGCAGCGCCATATCCACTTGGCATTGTTCTTGTTGGGCAGGTAATGCCGAAGTGCAGCCGGCTGGGGGTCATTTATAATGAATACATCATAACTTGTATCCAGCTCGCGGGCATTGGTCATGTTATTGGCCAGGTAGGTCCGTCTGGTGCTCGCCTTCTCGATATTCTCGAAAGGTGCACCCTGGAGGGCATTATGAAGACCTTTGGTGATGGTAAAAAAACGTTTGTTGCCGCGTATGACCTGCCAGTCCGCTTTGATACCCAGCCCCCTCAGCATGGGAATGAAGGAGACCAGGAGCTCTGCTACCCCTCCACCGAAGGGGGTTGAGTTGATATGGCAAAGACGCAGCCCTTTCAGTTCCTGACCCAGACTGATTACCTCATCAAGGAGTTCCTGGGGGCAGAGGTCACGGTATCTCTCGATAGCACATACGCCCAGGGAAACCTTATTTAGCATTTGCCATACCTCTGCGATTTAAAGAAACCGGATGCAGACAGGCTTGAGGACTTAATGCTGTGCCATCTGCCAGGATTTACCCTCGGTGATAATCGCCGGAGCGACGACTATCTCGGCGCGGTGCATTTCCTGCATATCCACGGCGCCACATACGCCCATTGCCGTGCGGATTGCCCCCACCAGATTCTGGCTTCCGTCGGTTACGGAGGTGGGCCCGAAGAGGATTCGCTCGAGCGAACCGGTGGTACCGACATTTATTCGCGTCCCTCTTGGCAGGGCCGGGTGGGGGTGGGACATACCCCAGTGGTAGCCTTTTCCGGGCGCTTCCTCGGCTTGAGCCAGGATGGAACCCAGCATAACGGCGTCTGCACCTGCTGTCAGGGCTTTACACAGGTCACCGCCTTTGCGGAAACCGCCATCGGTAATTATGGGGACATAGCGGCCTGACTCGCGCTGGTATTCATCCCTGGCTGCGGCACAATCCATCGTGGCGGTTATCTGTGGGACTCCTATACCGAGTACCTCTCTGGTCGTGCAGGCAGCACCAGGTCCGATGCCAATGAGAATTCCCGAAATGCCCGTTCTCATCAGCTCCAGAGCTGCGCTATAGCTGACACAGTTACCCACTATTACGGGTAGTGTTACAGATTTGCATAATTCGGAAAAGATAAGGCCACGGTAGCTCTTCGAAGTATGGCGGGCTGTGGTAACCGTGGACTGCACAAACAGGATGTCGGCACCGGCCTCACTGACTATGGGGGCGAAGCCCTTGGTATTGGCCGGAGTTACCGATACAGCGCATACTGCGCCGGCCTTCTTTATAGCCCTGATTCGTTCTCCAATGAGGTGTTCCTGTATCGGCTGGGAGTAAATCTTCTGCAGCAGAGCGGTAACCTCGCTATTGGGTGCCCCGGCGATTTCGGATAGAATCTCCTCAGGCCTGTCGTATCGTGTCTGGATGCCTTCCAAGTGAAGTACACCGAGGCCGCCCATCTGGCTCATCAGGATGGCCGTTTTAACGTCGATTACCGCATCCATCGCCGAAGCAATAATCGGGATTGGAAAGGTAGATCCCTCGATGTGAAATTCGGTGTTTACATGGTCCGGGTTGATGGTAACATCTCCGGGAACTATAGCTACTTCGTCAAATCCGTAGGCACGGCGCAACTGACTAAAATGGTTGGGAGACATCTTCCCTTCCTTTCTTAAAATGAGACTATACCAAAGAGCCTATTTTAAAGTCAAGAATCTCCGATACTGACTATATCAGGTTGGCTTGTATGTTAGCTGGTTCATTGGACCTGGAAAAGCTTTTAGGAAAACTATCAACCTATTATATATTATCCAGGATTAAAATAACAGTTATGAGGAAAATATCGTCGGTTGTGGACGTAGGTCGAAGGAACGTTTTATAATATCTCGATTGATGGAGATTCAGGAGGCAATGCCGGTTCTTTACCTGGTGGCAACCCCGATTGGTAATCTCGAGGATATTTCCCTGCGTGCTCTGCGTATTCTCAGGGAGGTCGACTTGATTGCGGCTGAGGATACACGGAGGACGAAGCAGCTTCTACGCAAATACGATATATCGACACCTATGACTAGCTACCACGAACATAACAAGGGGGCCAAAAAGGGTTATCTTCTGGGACGTATTGAGTGTGAAAATATTGCTCTTGTCTCCGATGCTGGGATGCCGGGTATGTCCGACCCTGGATATGAGTTGGTGTTGGCGGTCAGTGAAAAAAATATACCGGTCGTGCCTGTCCCCGGACCCTCGGCGGTCATTACGGCGCTGGTTGTCTCGGGGCTGCCAGCCCAGAGGTTTGTTTACCTGGGGTTTTTACCCCGGAAGGCGAAGTCCAGGCTTCAGTTGCTTGAATCGGTGGCCGGTGAAGCCGGCAGCATTGTTGCCCTGGAGTCTCCCCATCGGCTGAGGGGCAGCCTTGGCGATATACAGAGGGTTCTGGGTGACCGCAAGCTGGCCGTTTGCCGTGAATTGACCAAGGTGTACGAAGAGGTATTTCGGGGTACGGTCTTTGAGGCCCTGCAATACTTCGTTCAGCCCAAAGGGGAATTCACTCTGGTTATTGCTGGAAGCGGAGACCGGGACAGGCCACAGGTCACGTCGGAGGTTGAAGAACGGCTGAAAATTATGTTCAGGTCGGGAATGAGGGCTCGTGAAGCTATTGGCAGAATGACTGTGGAAACCGGCATTTCGCGTAAAGAACTCTATAACGTCTGGCTTAGGCTGCAATAACATTCCGCCAGTCGAGCTAGACCAATACGGGAAATCTGAAGAGGGGTGATAGTATATGCATAGAGGGTGTATCTCTCTGGGTAATGTCCGGTGTGATGAGTGCAATTGCATTATTCCGCATTCCGGGCTGTATCTTATTATTGAGGAAGAGGGCGAAGAAAGGTGTCTCTGTCAGCAGTGTAGCCTGGAGAAGGGCTATGCCACCTACAAGGAAGAAAAGGGGGAGAGGATACTGACTTTCTTCACCGATTCGGTTTGAGTGGCGGGATTAGTTATGGGTGAACGGATTTTTATCGGTGTTGCCTGGCCTTATGCCAACGGCTCTTTACATATCGGCCAGATTGCGGGAGCATATCTGCCCCCGGATATATTTGCCCGTTACCACAGAATGAAAGGAAACCAGGTGCTTATGGTTTCGGGTTCCGATCAGCACGGAACACCCATAACGCTTCGGGCAGAAAAGGAGGGCGTTGGTCCGGAAACTATTGCCGCTCGCTATTATGAGGAGTTCCTCGAATCCTGGCGTAAACTCGGTATCTCTTTTGACCTATTTACCTCTACCGGTACCGAGAACCATACCCGGGTGGTTCAGGAGGTCTTCCTCGATCTGCTAGAGAAGGGGTATATATACCGCGATACGGTTTCTCAGCCGTATTGCTCATACTGCCAGCGTTTTCTTACCGACCGTTATATCGGGGGTACCTGCCCCTTCTGTCGGTCGGAAAAGGCGCGTGGGGACCAGTGCGATGATTGTGGCAAACCGCTCAATGCTGCCGAGCTCATACAGCCGAGGTGTTCCTTCTGTGGCCAGTCCCCGGAATTCCGGGACTCGGAGCACTTTTTCCTGAAACTATCTGCCTTCCAGGACCAGCTTCTGGAGTGGGTGAAGCAGAAAGGCTACTGGAGGCAGAATATCAGAAACTTTACCATAGGTTATCTGGAAGGAGGGCTGAACGATAGGGCGATTACCCGTGACATTGGCTGGGGGGTTCCACTGCCGCTGGCTGGCTTCGAAGCAAAGCGAATCTACGTATGGTTTGAGGCTGTCATCGGTTACCTTTCCGCGACCAGGGAGTGGGCAAGTTCAACCGGCGACGGGGATAGATGGCGGGATTTCTGGCAGGATGACAGGGCCAGGAGCTATTATTTCATCGGCAAGGACAACATCGTTTTCCATACCATAATCTGGCCCGCGATGTTGATGGGGTATGGCGGCCTCAATCTGCCCTACGATGTACCTGCCAACGAATTTTTGACCATCGAGGGGAAAAAGCTTTCTACCAGCCGTAACTGGGCGGTATGGCTGCCCGATTACCTGTCTCGATATGACCCTGACCCGCTGCGCTATATGCTCTCCATCAGTATGCCGGAGACCAGTGATACGGATTTCTCCTGGAAAGAGTTTGTCCGGCGCAACAATGATGAGCTGGTGGCGACTTATGGCAACCTGGTACACAGGGTGCTCACCTTTACCTACCGCAAGTTTGGCGGCTGTGTGCCCGTTCACAGCCTGTATGACACTTTCAGCAGATATCTCGATGACCCCGGGCAGGACATCACTACTCTGTGTCCGGATATGGATACCCGCAGCGCCGGCATAATCGAGCATGCCAAGAAAGCCTTCAGTGATGTGGATTCGCTGCTTTCGCGTTGCCAGTTCAAACAGGCAATTATGGCGGCCATATCGCTGGCCCAGGATGCCAACCGCTATCTGGAAGAAAAGTCTCCCTGGAAGGTAATCAAGGAAGACAGGCAGTCTGCCGCCGATTCTCTTTTTATTGCTATCTGTGTTGTTTCCCATCTCGGCAGGTTGCTTTACCCCTTCCTCCCCTTCAGTTCTGAGAAACTGCACGGCTATCTCGGCTTTGACGGCAGTATCGAGGAAGACGGCTGGCAGATGCGTTCCCCGGTGCCGGGCCAGGAGATGAACTCACCCGGGCCTCTATTCTCGAAGCTGGATGAGGCGGTGGCGGAAGAAGAGATCGACCGTATGCGACAGCGTTCCTCTGAGTAATATGGTGAGTGGTAATCTGAAAACAGGTTTATTACCTGGGGGTCAGTATTGTCTTTAGATACCATATACAAGCCTATTCAGGGAGATATGGCCAGAGTTGAAGAAGGACTTCGCTCGGTCTGCCGGGACAGTCCGTACTGGATGTCGGAATTGCTGGAGCACAGCCTGGGTAATACTGGGAAAAGGGTACGGCCAGCTCTGGTTTTCCTGTCGGGCAGTTTTACAAGTTGTGACCGCACGTGCCTCTTGCCTATGGCTTTAGCTGTCGAGGTATTGCATACGGCTACGCTGGTCCATGACGATGCCATCGATAAATCGGCGACGCGACGGGGTAAGGCCACGATTTACCAGCTTTGGGGTGAAGATAAGGCCGTACTACTTGGCGACTACCTGCTTGCCCAGTCTGAGGAGTTGGCCGCTCTTACGGAAAATATTTCCGTGCTCAAAATCTTTTCGGGGACCATTAAGACCATCGCCTGTGCCGAGATACGTCAGTCGCTCGATGCATTTGATCTCGAGCAGACCAGAGAGAATTATCTGGAGAGAATCTCGGGGAAGACGGCATCTCTTCTCTGTCTGGCTACGCGCTCGGGGGCAATACTGAGCGGGGCCGAGCAGTGGGTAGTAGAGGCCCTGAATGACTATGCCTGTAATATCGGTATAGCTTTTCAGATTGTCGATGACATACTGGACTTCGTCGGCAACGAGGCGGATATGGGAAAGCCGGTGGGCTCGGATCTTGCGGAGGGGACCCTTACACTGCCCGCGATGCTGCTTCTGGAACACTACCCCGATAGAAACCCGGTACGGAAGCTTTTTGAGGGCAGCGGCGAACCCGGCCATAATATCGAAAAGGCGATAGACATGTTCCGTAACTCTTCCCTCGTTGAGGAATGCTACCGGATAGCCCGCAATTACTACGAGCTTGGCTTGCGTAACCTAATGGTACTGCCCGAAAATGCGGCCCGGCACTCTCTGGAGGAAATAGCCGGGTATGTGATTGCCCGCAGGAAATAGGCCTGCTACAGCTTTCTAGGCCTTTTCGTTCCGGACGCTGCCGTCAAGGTAGGTTTCCCTTTTATCCGTGGGCAGATTTTCCTTGAAGCGGTCGATAATATACTGGCAGGCGGAAAACCCATCACCCCGGTGGGTGCTGGCTATTGTCACCACCAGGTTAATTTCACCCACCATAAGCTTGCCTGTTCGGTGGCAGATGGCGATACCATTCAGTTGCCACCTTTGTCCGGCCTCTCTTGCTATTGCCTCAAGCCTGCCTTTTGCCTTTCCGTCAGGATCGCTGTACTCTACGGAGGCAACCCCTTTACCGCGGTTGCTTGCCCTTATTAGCCCGGTATAGGTAACGGCGCAACCGCTATGAATACCCTTAACCCGGTTGATGGTGAGCTCAGGTGAGATGGGCTCTGCCTTAATCTCTATCACTTCTGAAGGATTGCTCATTTACAGCCAATTATCGCGATTGTCAATCGCCTGTAGCTGGAGCCGCTCCGGGAAGTGTATCGGGTGGTATAACCGGTGCCTTCCTGGTTTCCAGTTCCGTCTTGTCAGCCTTTGAGGTGGTTTTCTCTTTGGCCGTCGTAGCTTTGGTATCCTTTTTTCTGGATGTTTTGCCCATGGTCTCCTTGAACAGCAGATCAAGCTCTTCGAATTCCAGGGTTTCCTTGATGATAAGCTCCTTGGCTATCTTGATAAGCTTTGACTTGTTTCCGGTCAGGATTTTCCTGGCCACCTCGTAGGCGTCGTTGATTATCCTGTGTATCTCGCTGTCTATTTCTTCGGCTATCTTTTCGCTGTAGTTCCTCTGCTCGGCAATTTCACGGCCCAGGAAGATGGGTTCCTCCTTCTGTCCGAAGGTAAGCGGGCCGAGGTTGTCACTCATTCCGTAATTGGTCACCATCTTGCGGGCGATATTGGTAGCCCGCTCGATATCATCATAGGCACCGGTGGTCATTTCATCGAAGATTAATTTCTCGGCGACATGACCGGCCAGGAGTGTAGCCAGGACGTCATTGAATTGAGAGCGTGTCATCAGATAGCGGTCTTCCACGGGCAGTTGCCGGGTATGGCCAAGCGACATACCACTTGCTACGATGGAAATTTTGTGCACCGGGTCGGCGTTGGGGAGCATCTTGGCCACGAAAGCATGCCCGGCCTCGTGGTAGGCGGTGATTTCCTTTTCCTTTGGACTTATTCTGCGGCTCTTTCTCTCAGGACCGGCGACGACCCGGTCGATGGATTCCTCGAGCTCTTTCATTTCGATGGTATCTTTGCCCCGGCGGGCTGCCAGTATGGCCGATTCGTTGACCAGGTTGGAGATGTCGGCGCCGCTGAAACCGGCCGTCTGCTTGGCCAGTACGTCAAGGCTGACTGTTTCAGCAAGTGGCTTACCCTTTGTATGGACCTTCAGGATGGCAGACCGTCCGTGTATATCGGGCTGGTCCAGGATTACCCTGCGGTCAAAGCGTCCGGGACGCAGCAATGCCGGGTCAAGTATATCGGGGCGGTTGGTGGCGGCCAGGATGATGACGTTGGTATTGGTATCGAAGCCGTCCATCTCCGTCAGTATCTGGTTCAGGGTTTGTTCTCTCTCGTCGTGGCCTCCGCCCAGACCGGCGCCGCGGTGACGTCCTACGGCATCGATTTCATCGATGAAAATAATGCAGGGGCTATTTCGTTTTGCCTGCTCGAAGAGGTCCCGAACTCTGGATGCTCCGACCCCGACGAACATCTCCACGAACTCGCTGCCACTGATTGAATAGAAGGGTACGCCGGCCTCTCCGGCAATAGCCCTGGCCAGTAGCGTTTTTCCGGTACCCGGCGGCCCTATCAGCAGCAGGCCTTTCGGGATACGGGCTCCCAGTTTCTGAAACTTCTCCCGTGACTTGAGGAACTCGACTACCTCGCGCACATCCTGTTTGGCTTCCTCTGCTCCGGCGACGTCGTCAAAGTTGACTGTGGGCGTGTTGGTGGCGAGCAGCTTGGCCCGGCTGCGCCCGAAGCTCATTGCCTGGCTGTTGGCACCCTGAGCTCTCCGGAACAGGAAAAACAGAAGCCCCCCGAATATGATGAGGGGGAGAAAGTTCAAGGCGATACTGCCCCAGTCGAAACCGGATGGCTTTACTTCCCAGTCAATCCCCTCAAGATTGAAGCCCAGTTCCTTGAGGTCCAGCATAGTTAGCGAGCCCACCACCGTTTTATACTCATTGCCTCGTAAGCTGGTAATCAGAAGTGATTCCCCGTCCACAACGAGTTTGTCTATCTCTCCGTTCTGGGACATCACGATGGCCTGCTCGGTGCTGATTTCCTCCGGTTCATCATTGGCCATCGGCAGGAAAGTGAATAGCGCGATGGCAACACCCAGCATCACGATAAAGATCACCAGATTGCGGTTCAAACCAAAATTCATCAAACGTCCTTTACTGTATCCGGCCGGTGTTTATTGAATTATGTAATATGCATAGCTGATGTAATTATAACAGAAATGGCTGCAAACAGGAAAAAGAGTTGACTGGAAAGGGTAATGGTGCAATAATAATGCATGTCTGGATGACAATACCTCTTTTATTAATGGGATACAGTCTGCTATTGCCTGCCAGAAATATTTGGTATAGCATAGCTTAACGGTAATTAATGGCGTGGTGGTGAAGTGGCAGGCTCCTCTAAATGGTACCGTTAAAAGGGGCTTGATAAAACATCGGAGATTAGATAAACTGAAAGCACTTGTGCCCTGGTGCATTCCAGGGTTTATTTATAGGTAGCGCTTTATATCTGCCTGCTATGGCAGGCTGCCGGATATTACCCAATTCTATTAAAGGTGAGTTGGGGGAGGTTAGGATGACAGAGAAATTTGATGAACTTCGGTCAAGTTTAGAAAGCGAGCGCGAGCACCTGAATCAGGAGCTGGCGCAGTTAAAGGCCAGTGCTCCCGGGACCAATGAGAGGCGTGAGGGCAGCCCTTACGGTAAAAGAGAAGAAGAGGCTACAGAAACGGCCGAGCTGGAGACAAGGCTTGAGATGGAGAGGCGTATTAAGGAGCAGTTAAATACCATTGAACATGCTCTGGATAAGTTTGACAAGGGGACCTACGGTTTGTGCGACGTTTGTGGCAAGCCGATAGCTCTACCCCGTCTGGAGGCTCTTCCTTATGCAAGCCTGTGTCTTGATTGCAAGGCTGGACAGGCAAAGAATGCGAAAGCTAAATAGCGTTAGGAGAGAGCGCTGGTATAACGTCGCTTTTTCGCTTATCGCTTTGTCGGTGGTTCTTGCCGACCAGTTCAGCAAAGCCTGGGTGCGCTCCAATATAGCCCTGGGTCAATCGGTACCGGACGGAGCGTTTTCCACATAACCCACAGCCAGAATACGGGTGCCGCTTTTGGAATCTTTCAGGGCCATACCTTTCCCCTGACGGTAGTCAGCTTCATCGGGGTTGGTATTATTCTTATCTATACCTTTTACCTATGCCGGCGCTTTTCCTTTCTGAACAATATGGTAAGCAAGGCGGCTCTCGGTGTAATGCTG